>CANHDG010000005.1 GCA_947459365.1 Saprospirales bacterium | reverse complement strand
CTATTAATGCTAACCACCACTGCACTGGCCCTTAACGCTTCACTGGCTACATGGCTCAAGCAAAAAAACCAAAAGACATATCAAGAAAAATTTAATTAATTCGAACTTTGGCACGGTAATTGCCCAAGTTTCTCCCGCATACTGAAGACTGAGATAGTTCTTCAAGGCTAAAAACCGATAATCGAATAGGGTCAATAGTGACCTTAAATCCGTGGCGAGGGGCCGGTTCCACTGGGGGGTAGGGTCGGCCACCTCTCCACACACACTCCAAAATAGAGTGTTTATTAAACTATAATCCCATGACACAGAAAGCAGCTCTTCATCAAGGGCTGCTTTTTTTATCGACCAAAGGTAACTATTTTTTTTTAAACGACAAATCTACAGGGTCAAACAACAAAATTTAACCCCTCAAAGTAAATGTGTTTTAACTAGACCTACGCCCACTTCTGGAAGCATCTCCGACTCCTTACCTTACACCCTGATTACCTCAACAAAGCTAGAATGAAGCTTTTCTGAAAATAAACAAATGGGCCCAACTAGTACTCTCATTCTAAGACTTATCTTTGTTTTTTCAAAAAAAAGCTTCTATGCGTATCTATCTACTCCTAATTTGTCTACTTATCTCAAGCCCCAAGCTAGATGCACAATCTAAAATACTGTACTCCCCAGATCATTCCTTAGCCCTACAATTTAAATTGGACAAAAGGGGGAAACCATCCTACTCCATCTCCCGAAAAGGAAAAAAAGTCCTACCAAACTCTAAACTTGGAATATTAACAACCCTCCAAGACTTTTCCAAACAACTCACCTTAACCAATACACAGCTCTACCAAGTTGACTCCACCTGGATGCCTGTCTTGGGGGAAGAAGCGTATATCCGTGATCAACACAATGCTCTTGTCCTAGAACTGGAATCACCCTCTAAACACAAATTAAAACTTCACTTTAAAGCGTTCAACAATGGGATCGGATTCAGATATGAGTTTGATCATCAAGGAGCAGACTCTTTATCGGTAATGCGTGAATTTACCGAGTTCCAACTCGCAGAAGATTATACCACCTGGTGGGCACCCTCCGACTGGGACTCGAACGAACATACCTATACCCAATCCCTTCTAAGCAAAATCGATGCAGCAAAACACTTAACCGATATTGAACCGTTTAATCAATACATCCCCAATACCCACGCAGTCCAAACGCCTGTTGCATTCCGAAACTCAAAGGGACTTCATCTAGCCATTGCTGAAGCAGCCATGGTCGATTATGGGGCCTTGCACCTCAATGTGGATCGTAAAAAGTTATTGCTCAAAGCAAGCGTTACCCCCACCGCAAATCCATCCATTATCTCTAAGAATAAATTGCCCTTTCATACTCCTTGGAGGGTTATTCTTATAGACGATTCCGCTGCTAACTTGCTTGAAAACAGAACCATTCTCAACCTTAATGAACCCTGTAAAATCACAGGGGACCTTAGTTGGATAAAACCTACAAAATACGTGGGTGTATGGTGGGAAATGCACGTAGGCAAAGGCTCTTGGCACTATTCAGACAAGTCAGGGAAACCCAATGGTACCCATGCAGCCAATACCCAAAATGTGAAAAGATACATTGACTTTGCAGCAAAGTATGGTTTCCAAGGTGTTTTGGTTGAGGGCTGGAATGTTGGCTGGGAGGATTGGTTTAATAGCGGCAAAGAAGAGGTGTTCAACTTTACTCAACCTTACCCAGATTACGACATAAATGAATTAACAAACTACGCAAAATCAAAGGGGGTTAGTATAATTATGCATCATGAAACTTCTGGTGCAGTACCAAGCTATGAGCGACAAATGGATGCCGCTTTCCAATACATGAAAAAGCATCAAATGAGTGCCGTTAAGACCGGCTACGTGGGCTACCTATTCCCTAAAAAGGAGTGGCACGATGGTCAGTGGTTTAATACTCATTTGATCCGTGTTGCCCAAAATGCCGCCAACTATCAAATAATGGTAAATGCACATGAAGCCTCCAGGCCAAGTGGATTACAAAGGACCTGGCCGAACTGGGTTTCCAACGAAGCTGCAAGAGGAATGGAATACAATGCTTGGAGCAAGGGGAATAACCCCTCCCACGTACTGACATTACCGTTTACACGATTGCTCGGAGGGCCAATGGATTATACACCAGGCATCTTTGAAACACGGATGAACGCCTATGACCCTAACAAAAAAGAATTCATCCAATCAACGGTCGCTAACCAACTCGCTTTGTACGTGACGATGTATTCTCCTCTACAAATGGCAGCAGACTTACCGGAAAACTACGAAAAACGGCCAGAAGTATTTCAATTTATCCGCGACGTTCCAGCCGATTGGTCAGAAACCCATGTTCTGAATGCTGCAATCGGAGACTATTTAACCATTGCACGAAAACAAAAAAAATCTGATAATTGGTTCATAGGTAGTATAACAGATGAAGAAAGCAGATCCTTTAAAATTAACCTTGATTTTTTAGACCCTGCCAAGAACTATGAAACTGTAATCTATGCAGACGGTCCTGATTCCCATTACGTAGATAACCCGTACCCTGTCGAAGTAACTAAAAAAATGGTCAAAAAGGGCGATATTATTACCCTCCAGTTGGCCCCTGGAGGTGGAGCCGCTATCTCAATCTTCGCAAAATAACCAATTGGAAGCTACGGGGCATAGATCCTCCATCTAGCCCTGTAGCTTCCAATTGTTTTTGTGCCTTTCGGCGTCCCGTATTGCCTTCTTCTCCATATTATCCATTACAGCCCGCCCTAAGTCTACTCCCGTCTGATTTGCCAAGCAAACCAGCACGAATAATACGTCAGCCATCTCCCCTGCTAACTCCTGAGGAGCCATAGCTTCCCTCTCAGAAGATTTAAACGATTGTTCTCCATATATCCTTGCCATTAATCGGGCAACCTCCCCAACCTCTTCCATTAAAAGGGCCGTATTCGTCAATTCGTTATAATAGCGAATACCCACCGTACGAATCCACTCATCCACCATCTGCTGCAATTCGGCAAGGGTAGGGGATAAGTGCCCTGGTTCTGTAGCTTCCATTTTAATACGTTTTATTATTTCTTAATACTCTTTACTTCAAAATCAGCCTCTTTAACGGCTTCAGAACTTCCACCAATAAACAATTTGAACTTCCCTGGATCTACTCTAAATCGCAGCTCATTATCCCAATAAGAAAGATCCTCTTGACTGATCTTTAATTGGATCTTTTTCGTTTCACCCGGATTTAGCGTAATCTTTAAAAATCGCTTTAACTCTTTCACTGGCCTCGCTACCTCAGCTGTAAGATCTTGTGTATAACACTGAATTACTTCACTACCTATCCGGTCACCAATATTTGTAACGGATATTGACGCCGCTAACGACTCCCCCTTCTCCAATGTTGGTTTAGTGATTGTAATATCGGAATACTGAAACTCCGTGTAGCTAAGACCATGACCAAAAGGGTACGCAGGAGTGGCAGAGACATCCAAGTACCCACTAGTAAAAGGCATACCAAAAGAGGCCTGAGGACGCCCCGTCCTTAAATGATTGTAATAGATTGGAACCTGGCCCACCTTCCTAGGAAAAGTCATCGGAAGCTTGCCTGAAGGGTTTACCCTGCCCGTCAAAACATCTGCTAACGCATTCCCAGTCTCAAACCCTGGCTGCCAAGCCACCAAAATAGCCGGTATATTCTCCGATGCCCATTCAAAAGTCATTGGTCGACTGTTAAATAGCACCATCACAACAGGTTTCCCAAAACGGCCCAAAAGCCTTAATAACCCTTCTTGATTTCGGGGTAAATCAAGACTAGCCACCGACTTGCTTTCCCCACAATCTAAACCTCGCTCACCTACACAGGCAATAATAATATCGGCTTCCCTAGCTGTTTCGATCATCATCGCATACGACTTTTCATCACAATCTCCTGCTGTACAAACAGGACGAACCAACACTTCATAGCCCATATTTTCTAATACCGGCTTTAACCCTTCCGCGGGAGTCACAACTTGGGTGGAGTCATAATACTGCATCCCCAAACCCAAGGTCCAAAAACTCATGTAGTCCTTATTCGTTTTGCTATCAGCCATCGGCCCTACAATTGCAATTTTCTTTTTTAAACCTGCCGCAGGTCGAATAGGTAAAATTTTACCTTGATTTTTGAGCAAGACCATGGAGCTAGCGGCTATTGACCTAGCCGTCTCTCGGTACACTGGTTGAGAAAGTTCCTTTAACCTCCTTTCCCCATCTAAATACAAAAATGGATTATCAAACAAGCCTAAACTATACTTTAAACGCAACACCCTCCGTACTGCCTCATCGAGCTGCTGCATTGAGATTCGTTTGCCCTCCAATGCTTTTTTTAATCCACGCTGAAAGGTCCCACCCGCCATGTCCATGTCACTACCCGCACTTAAGCATTTGGATGCAGCATCGACATCGTCAGCTGCTGCACCATGGACGATTGTTTCCCCAAAAGAATTCCAGTCACTCACCACCAACCCGCTCCAAGTCCATTCGCCTCGCAGAATATCCGTAATCAAATACTTATTCATACTAGCAGGTACCCCATTAAGCGTATTAAACGCATTCATGAAAGTAGCCACACCAACCTTTGCAGCAGCTTTAAAAGGCGGCAAAACCACTTCCCTCAACCGCTGCTCACTCATATCCACTGTATTATAGTCCCTTCCTGCCTCCGAAAAACCATAGCCGGCAAAATGCTTGGCACAAGCAGCAATCGTACTGCTTTGACCCAAATCGTCTCCTTGAAATCCTCTAACCCTAGCCTCTGCAATTTTACCGCTTAAATACGGATCCTCCCCAGCCCCCTCCATCACACGCCCCCACCTTGGATCCCTCGAGACATCTACCATGGGGGAAAAGGTCCAATGCTGCCCGTCTGCCGAAGCCTCGCGCGCTGCTATTCGCTCAACCTCCTCGATCGCACGCATGTCCCAACTGGCAGCTTGTGCCAATGGAATAGGGAATACGGTCTTATAACCGTGAATAACATCAAAACCAAAAAGCAATGGTATTCCCAGTCGACTTTCCGAAACCGCTGCTCGTTGAAGAATAATTTTTTGCTCAAAATTGGTATGGCTCAGCACGCTTCCAACCCTTCCCGATCTGATCTGGGCTAATAAGTCCTCTTTGCCCACTTCCGAACCCGTCATTAGATCTCCAGGCAGCTGATTCAACTGCCCAATCTTCTCATCTACCGTCATCTTCGCCAACAGCAAATTGATCCTGGCCTCGGTATCCTGAGCATTAAGCACGAATATGCTATTCAGCAAACTCACGAGGAAAAATAGACGTCTCCTCCAAACATAATTTATCAACATTACTATGTAAATTTTTCTAAATAATTAAATGAAACAAAAGACCAACTCCCCCTAAGTATCCCTAAAAAGAAGCAGCTTCAACAAATACACTCGAAAACAAAAGTACAAGTTTATTAACTCACCAACTAAAATACCCTAACCTGAAGATTTTTAATCCCAATTTCCACCAAACATACAATCTCGTAACATTTAAAAACAGCAAAGTCTTCATCGAAAAAGGAATGATCCACAATTTTTATCCAAATGGCAGCTATTTTAACTTTCTATCCGTTAATAGAAGAAGTCTGCTCCAACAGACAATATTATTTATTTTATCACTAACTTTCCTCCAGAAATCAATCTATGGATTTCGCCCTAGACTTGGAACGAGTTGAGCAAGACTTTATTACTGCACTAGCACGTGAAGAACGCTGGGCACAACAACGCTTGTACGAAGAACACTACGGCAAGCTGATGGGGGTTTGCCTGCGCTACGCAGGGTCTCGTGATGAAGCACTTGACTTACTTCATGAGGGCTTTATCAAAATATTCCAAAATATTACCCGATATAAACCTGGCACCTCACTTATTGCCTGGATGCGCACTGTAGTCGTCAATAATTGTATTGACCATCATCGCCGACAAGTGAGAAGAAGAACAGAAGACATCGAAACAGCCTACTCCATCTCCGATGAAGCTCAACCAGATGCACTTAGCGATTTAACAGAAAAAGAAATCCTAGATGCCGTACAAACACTATCTCCTGCTTACCGGGCGGTGTTTAACTTATATGTAATCGAAGGATTTTCCCATAAAGAAATTGGTGAGGCGTTGCAAATAACAGAGAGCACGTCCAGAAGCAACCTCGTAAAAGCCCGCACCAAACTTCAGGAATATTTTGTTGCAAAACGAATGGAGTTCGAACCTAAATAACCCCAATCAATAATCATCCGAACCACCTGCATCCATGAACAAGTTTACTTTTGATCAAAAAATAGCCGAGTCCCTTCAAAATTTGGAAGAGGCATACGACCCAACTTCTTGGGAAGCACTCCGTCAAAAATTAGACGATAAAGCCGATGCCCCCATGACAGGCCCACACCTCGAGAAAAATAGTGAACTCTTTGACAAACAACTGAGGACAGCACTCCAAGAATTAGAGGTGCCCTACCAATACAGTCATTGGAATAAAATGGCTAGGCAACTCACTCAAAACGCTACGATACAACGCATAAGGTTGATTAAAGTGGCCGAAGCAGCAATTATCTTACTTTTTGCGGCAAACTTTAATAACATCCTCCACAATAATGTCTACCCTTTTAAAATGCCAGTAAACGATCTTCCCATCAATAAGGAAATCCCAATGGCTAAGGCAGAAAAATTCTTAAAAAGCAAGACAACGCATTCACTAAACGCATCAAACACCTCTCTTTTCGAAAGCTCGTCCTATTCAATCAATAGCGTAGCTACTATTTCTAATGAAATCCCTGACCCTAGCCATACCCCATTACTCTTTCCAATTCAAACCGACCTCTCTCAACCAAACCCGGTTAACAATGGGCCTTCTAAGCTGATTCCGCTTGCTCTTCTCCAAACACTCGGCTTCCAGCTAACCAACCCAGATAACCAGCTGACAAACATTCCAAGGGTAGCTACACCTTACCTAAAGCGTAAAAGCACGGCTAAACAGTTACAATTAATTGCCTACTCCGGTATTCAACGACTTAACCTGCACACACAAAACGGATTCTCGACCTCAACCACAACCCCATTAGTCGGTATGGCAGTAGCTGCTAAAAAAGCGAAATGGGGACTTGAATTAGGTGCATCCTATTCCCAACTTACACTTAAAACAGATACAGATGTCTTCGAGCTCTATCAACAAGGAGACCAAACATTCGGAATAAGTACCGATCAGGTAAAAGCCTCCATGGTATCTATACCTGTAAAAGCGACAAGACAAATTACACGCTGGGGAAAAAACAGCCTACACGCTACAGTTGGAGGGACCGCACAAATCGCCTCGTCCAAATCCTTTACCTACCGCCATATACCTTATCCCACCCCCCCTCAAGGATCAAGCTTGCCTGGCAATCCAACGCTGCCTTCCGTAGCAGGCCTGCTAGATAACGGCCAACTTAAAGATAACTTTTTCGCATCCGTTGATGCCGGTATTCGATTTCAGCGCCAACTTTCCCCACGGCTAATTGCCTACGCAGAGCCCATTTATCGCCGTCAAATAGCTGGAAAAGGATTTGGCCCTGAAGCCTCAACCACAAATTCAACTACACTCCAAGCGGGACTCATTACCACATTGTAGAGATACGTTACAATTAAAAAGCCCGACTTGAAAATTCAGGCCGGGCTTTTTAATTGTTACTAAATTACTCCATCCAGGATAGATAATACTTACCATCATCAATCCTTAAAGCATTCTCAGTAACTTGGAACGGTTTGAACGTGTCAATCATTACCGCTAATTCATGGGTCTCTTTCTGACCAATACTCCGCTCGTAAGCACCAGGATGCGGTCCATGTGGAATACCTCCAGGGTGTAAGGTAATATGGCCTTGTTCAATATTGTTGCGACTCATAAAATCCCCATCCACATAATAAAGTACCTCATCCGAATCGATGTTTGAGTGATTATAGGGTGCAGGTATCGCCTTCGGATGATAATCATATAGTCGAGGACAAAACGAACAAACCACAAACGCACTCGTTTCAAACGTTTGATGAACAGGCGGAGGCTGATGTACTCGACCAGTAATGGGTTCAAAATTATGTATGGAAAATCCGTATGGAAAATTATACCCATCCCAGCCTACTACATCAAATGGGTGCGATGAGTATACCATTTGGTGTAATTGACCTTGTTTTTTCACCTTAATCAAAAACTCTCCCTTTTCATCATAGGTCTCAAGGTTTTCAGGCAATTTATAATCACGCTCACAAAATGGCGAATGCTCCAATAACTGTCCAAACCAATTTCGATACCGTTTGGGTGTATAAATCGGATGAAATGACTCAGCATACAACAATCGATTGTCCGTCGTATCAAATTCAATCTGGTAAATCATCCCCCTTGGAATCACAAGGTAATCACCATACTCAAAACGAATATTGCCCAAAAAGGTCCTTAACGTGCCCGTCCCTCGATGTACAAATAGCAATTCATCCGCATCCGCATTCTTATAAAAATAATCACGCAGCGATTGCCTCGGAGCTGCCAAACCAACATAAATATCGCTGTTTACTAATAATGGTTCGCGGCTCTCCAAATAGTCATCCTTTGGAGCAACCTGAAAACCCTTCAGTAACATCGCCTTCATATTATGCTCCACCGCAATCTTGGGACGAACATCTAGCACCTCACCGATGGACTTGACCATCGTCGGACGATGAATCTGATATAAAAGGGAAGACATACCATCAAATCCAACCGTACCGAAAAGCTGCTCATAATAAAGACCACCATCAGCCTTTTCGAAAACAACATGCCGCTTGGAAGGTATTTTCCCTAGTTTATGATAAATAGGCATGAAAATAAAATGTTTTTATATTGTTAGTCTGACAAAAGTAGGGAAAATCCTACATCTGCCACTAACCACCTCCCGGATTATTATTACAAACGTAGGCCCAACCATTCCCCACAAGTCAAGACAGAATCCTATCTAGCACCAACCCCAACTCTTTCCCCATAAATGAACCCACCACAATAAACTAATAATTACCCATAACAATCAAAACAACCCTCTTTGAAGCAATATTTGCTAACTTTGTCCCGTAAAATAACCTTATTTATATGCGCTACTGGTTTTTCTGGTCTATCCTAGCTTCCTCGCTCCTCCTATCCTGTGTCCCCCCGGATCCTAACCGCAAAGCAGGACCTGTCGATGAGGTGAACATCGACCTAAATAACAAGCGGCTTCAACGAATCTACAACTTCCGCGACCGACAAGAAATCGATAGTCTTATAGCATATTTTAAGGAACCAGATGCCACAGCAAGATATTTGGCAGCCCTTTCCTTCACTACCTTCGGCGACTCCTCCATCGTAGACCCCCTTTCAAAATTACTAAAAGACCCTGTCGAAGATGTGCGGATTGCAGCAGCATTTTCATTAGGTCAAATTGGAGCACCAAACGCAGAAAGAGTACTGATTAACAGCTTCCAGTCTGATGACTCGCTATCCCAACACCAACGATTCAACGCTGTTGTTTTAGAGGCAATTGGTAAGTGCGGAACCGTCACTAGCCTCAAAAATATGGCCTTGATTAGTACCTATAAAAAATCTGATACACTACTACTGCTAGGTCAATGTAGAGCGATCTACCGTTTCGGCCAACGAAAAATCACCGATCCGTTAGCTACTGACCTGATGATTCGATACGCTGCGGATGAACAAGTCCCAGAATCAGCCCGATTAATGGCAACCCACTACTTAGCAAGAACAACTGATATTAGCCCTGACAGCACACAAGCTGTTGTAATGGCCGCAGCGTTTGTAAGGGCAATTGACCCAGATATCCGAATGGCCCTAGCAACTGCCCTTGGAAAATCTACAACCGGCCCATCCTTCCGCCTTCTCTCTAATGCCCTTAAAACAGAATCTGACTGGAGAGTTAAGTGTAACCTAATCAATGCACTCACCAAGTTCCCTTACGATACGGTCCGCCAACTGGTAGTTCCTTTTATTGCAGATTCTAACCAACACATTTCAAAAGTGGCAGCCAGCTTTTTTATACAAAATGGAAACGAAAAAGATGGAGACTACTACTGGAGAATCGCTCGTGAGAACGAGTCGCTTTTCTGGCAGAGTAGGGTAGCGCTGTTCCATGCCTCCAATAAGTGGCTGAGCGGAAGGGCCAAGCCCGAATCAAAAGATTTTGTCAATTATCGTTTAAGGGAAATGTTTCTTCAATCGCAAAATCCTTATGAACAAGCTGCTTGCCTCCGAGGACTCGCTGAATTCCCCTGGCAATACAACTGGATCTATGAAAAAGGAAAGTCGGCAACACACCCTGCCGTCAAATCAGCCGCAGCAGAGTGTTTACGGTTAATTTGCGAACGGCCTAACTTCTACGCCGTATTTGGAGAAGGTGCAAGGGGCGCCCGTAGGGATTTGTACTACTATCTCAGAGAGCTAATCGCAACGAATGATCCAGGCGTCATCGCAGAGGCAGCTCCTGCTTTTCTGGCTAACGCTCCTAACTTCGCCACTATCAGAGACTCTGCAAGAATAACCAACTGGCAAGAAAGCCTGAAAAGTTTAAAAATGCCTAGAGATATTGAGGCCTACCAAGCACTTGAAAAAACAATCTCTTATTTTACGGGCCAACCAAGCTCCAAGCCAACAAAACCAACCTATAATCATCCCATTGAATGGGCCTCCTATAATCTTTACAAACCAGATACGAGAGCCATCGTTCAAACCTCAAAAGGCGAATTCGAAATACGTTTTTACCCTGAAATGGCCCCTGCATCCGTACTCAACTTTATTAATCTAGCCAAGGAAGGTTTTTTCGATAATAAAACATTCCATAGGGTAGTTCCCAACTTTGTTGTACAAGACGGCTGCCCAAGAGGAGATGGATACGGAGCAAAAGACTATACAATCAGAACTGAGATTGGTCCTTTGTGGTATGAAGATGAAGGCATGGTGGGCATGGCTTCGGCTGGATTTGACACTGAATCAACCCAATGGTTTATTACACATAGTCCAACCCCACACCTAGATGGAAGATACACCCTTTTTGGACGCGTAACAAAAGCTATGAATGTTGTTCATCAACTCCAAGTTGGTGACCGAATCGCAAAAGTTACTATTGAATAACTCCACCCTGATACGCCATGCTGTGTTCTTGTTATGCAAAAACACAGTATGGTCCCCTGTTTTAATTAATAAAAAAAGGCTACACAGTGAATCACTATGTAGCCAAATTACATTATTTCCTTAATATAGTTTATCCGTTTACCTTGCGGTGATCCGCTAAAAACTTCTCCAACCCAATATCCGTCAAGGGATGGTTCAACAACCCTAACATGGCTGAAAGAGGACACGTAACAACGTCTGCCCCCGCCTTGGCAGCCTGTACAATATGAAGTGGGCTCCGTATACTAGCAGCCAAAATTAGTGTGGTATAACCAACCATATCGTAGATTTCACGAATTTCCTTGATCAAATTCATGCCCTCCCAAGAAATATCATCTAATCGACCTACAAAAGGAGAAACATAAGTAGCCCCAGCCTTAGCAGCCAAAATGGCCTGACCAGCAGAGAAAACCAGAGTACAGTTTGTCCGTATTCCAACTCGAGTGAAATGGGAAATGGCCTTGATTCCATCCTTGGTCATAGGAACCTTCACCACAATGTTCTCGTGAAGAGCAGCTAATTTCTCTCCCTCTTCCACCATGCCTTTGAAATCGGTAGAAATCACCTCCGCGCTCACATCTTGTGCCTCCCCAACCAATTCACAGATATCTATATAATGACGCAGTACATTCGCATCCCCTTTTATTCCCTCTTTAGCCATTAAAGAAGGATTGGTTGTTACTCCATCCAATATTCCTAACTCCGCAGCTTCGCGAATGTCACCCAAATTAGCCGTATCAATAAAGAATAACATAAACTGTTCAAGTTGAAAATACACCTACTCCCATAAGAATAAGATTCAGTTCTGTAAATAAAAACGTCGGGCACACCGCTCAACCACATACCCTTGCTGCATTTCTGCCCTGGGGGAGTTTTGCAGGAGCTGGTCGCCCGACGCGCCGCAAAGGTAGTGCATTTTCATTTACTCACCTAATAATTTTAGAAACTATTCCATCAACCAAAGTAGGGGAGCACCTCCAGCCTTGGCTATTATTATAAGAAGGGATTACACTCCATCTCGTGCCGGATGGTAGTGGTAGGCCCATGACCTGGATAAACTAACGTAGTCTCAGGTAAAACAAACAACTGCTGTCGGATACTGCTTATCAGTATCTCAAAATCCCCTCCTGGCAAATCCGTTCGTCCTATCCCTTCTAAAAATAGGACATCTCCTGCTATAACATATTCCTCCAGTTCATTATGGAAACAAATACTGGCAGGAGAATGCCCTGGAGTAAACAACACCCTTAATCGGGTATTCCCAAAACAAATCTCCTCCCCTGGCTCAATATACCTAGAAGGCAAAGGGGAAGCCTCCACTCCTGGAACCCCATACATGCGTGCTGTATCCACCAATCGTTGTAATAATGGCAACTCACCCCTATGAATCTCTAAAGATAATCCCCAAGTTTCACTCACCCACCGATTTCCAAACACATGATCAAGATGACAATGGGTATTCACTAATCGAACTGGACGCAACCGCTCCCGCTCAATAAAGGAGCGGAGCTCCTCTCTTTCAACCGTCGTGTAACAACCAGGATCAACAATCATACAGTCGCCCGACTCATCGTAGAGCACGTAAGTGTTTTCAGAAAAAGGGTTAAACGTAAATGTATGTACCATGAAAGTTGTAATTAAATCAATCCATTCTAAATAGATTACCTTTGCAAAAAGGATTTATCCAAAAAATCACTTGGATTATATACATCAAATAACTAGAGCCGCTCCCCAAATAATGACCGGCAATTAAATATTAACTTAGATTATGTACGCATACCTTAAAGGAGAAATCACTCACCTAACACCAGCCTTTTTAACGCTTGAGGTCAATGGAATTGGCTTTCACCTACATATTCCTCTAAGCACCTATACAGCAATAAAAGGAAAAGAAAAGGCAACTCTATACACCCACTTTAATGTTAGAGAAGATGCCCATACACTTTTCGGTTTCGCCACCCAGGTAGAACGTTCTATGTTTGTACACCTCATTTCTGTTTCAGGGGTTGGGCCATCCACCGCACAACTACTTCTTTCCTCTATGACTGCCGACGAAATTCGCGCAGCAATTATAGGAGAACAAGCGCATATTCTCCAACGGGCAAAGGGAATAGGTCCTAAGGCGGCCAAACAAATTATTCTAGACCTAAAGGATAAAATGACCAGAGAGGCTCCCGATGGACCCGTATTGTTGCCCGGAGCGGCCGTAGACAACACGGTTAGAGAAGAGGCCCTGACCGCATTGATAGCGCTTGGCTTCAACCGAATTACCGTCCAAAAAGCCCTTAATCAAATCGCTAAAGAACTCCCTGCAACAGCTCGAGTAGAGGAGATGATCAAAGCAGCACTGAAATACATGGCCTAAAACGAGTAAGCCCAATATCCCAAAGTATGGGGTATTGGGCTCTTGCTTACAAAATTGTGCTTGGATTATACCAATGCCTCTATCTTAGAAAGCATCGCCTGCTTAGACTGTGCTCCTACAATACGAGCAACTTCCTTTCCTCCTTTAAACATTACAAAGGTAGGAATACCCCGAATCATCAGATTTGTCGGGATCTCAGGGTTTTCATCTACGTTTAATTTGGCAATAACAACACGTCCCTCCAATTCTTTAGAAAGTTCATCCAATACAGGATTCATCATTTTGCAGGGACCACACCATTCTGCCCAGAAATCAACAACGGTGAGTTTATCGCTTTGAAGTACCTCACTCTCAAAGGAGGCATCAGTTACTTGAAGTGCCATGTTTTTATTAATTTGTATGAAATTATTTTTTAAAACAGTGAACCCTTACATTTAGTTGCAGATCCAATATAACCTAAGTAACTTTAATTACAAAGGGCTTTTTCTTTATGCTTAAACAGCAATACTCAACTTTGAAAGCCGCGAACGGTCAAGTTTATCCATTGCATATTTTTGATCAATTACCAGCTGCTTACTCTTCATGTGCGGCGCAGGATCATACATTGCATCCGTAAGAATAGCTTCACACAAGGAGCGAAGCCCTCTGGCACCTAATTTGTACTCCAGCGCTTTCTCTGCAATAAAAGAAACACAGTCATCCGTAAGAACCAGCTCGATATCCTCCATAGCAAACAGCGCTTGGTACTGCTTTAGAAGCGCATTCTTGGGCTCCGTTAAAATCAGACTTAACGTCTCTACATCCAAAGGATCGAGATGCACGATAACTGGCAAACGACCCACCAACTCTGGAATTAATCCAAACGTCTTTATATCCTGATGCGTAACATACTGCAACAGGTTTTCCCGATCAACTTTTTCAATTTGTTGATTACTATAGCCAATTACACTGGTATTTACCCGACGAGCAATGATTTTTTCAATACCATCGAATGCCCCACCACAAATAAAAAGAATATTTTGGGTGTTCACTTTCAGCATCTTCTGATCTGGGTGCTTCCTGCCACCTTGGGGAGGTACCAACAACTCAGCACCTTCTAGCATTTTTAATAATCCCTGCTGAACCCCTTCACCAGAAACATCACGAGTGATGCTTGGGTTATCCTGCTTACGGGCAATTTTATCAACTTCGTCGATATAAACAATTCCCCGCTCGGCGGCAGCCACATCGTAGTCGCATACCTGTAATAACCGCGCCAAAATACTTTCGATATCCTCTCCTACATACCCAGCCTCTGTGAACACAGTAGCATCAACTATGGTAAAAGGGACATTCAAAGTTCGAGCAATCGTGCGAGCCATTAACGTTTTTCCCGTACCTGTCTGGCCCACGAAAAGCACATTGGACTTCTCAATTTCTACATCACTATCGAGCTTCTTTCCTGCCTCTCGTTGTTTAATTCGCTTGTAGTGGTTGTAAACAGCTACCGATAGAACCTTTTTTGCCTCATCTTGGCCGATAATATACTTATCCAGAAATGTCTTTAGCTCCCGAGGAGGAACTAAATTGATACTGCCAGAAAAGGACTTTGATCCAAGAGGCGAGGAGGAAGACTCCCGCCGCCTATGCTCAGGGCCCAAGTGATGATCAACCATCTCAAGCGCTCGCTCTGCGCAAGAATCACAAATCTGAGCCTCCAGACCCGAAATGAGGATATCAACATCCTCCTCACTGCCTCCGCAAAAAGAACAATGCGGTGGTGTCGTTTTCCCTTTTTTCATTGTCTGAAAAACATGTTTACTTTCTTGGCTCCGTCCGGCTTAAAACCTCGTCAATCAAACCGTATGCTTTTGCTTCTTCTGCACTCATCCAATTATCACGATCACAGTCTTCCATTATCTTTTCGTAAGTCTGACCTGTGTGCTGCGCTAGGATATCATACAGCGACTTTTGCATTTTTTTGATAAGCATGTACGTAATCTCAATATCAGATACCTGTCCCTGCGCACCACCCAAAGGTTGGTGAATCATAATATGGCTATGGAACAGACAAGAGCGTTTCCCTTTCGCCCCAGCCGCTAACAAAACGGCACCCATAGAAGCAGCTAGGCCCGTACAAATAGTAGCCACATCCGGCCGGACATATTGCATGGTATCGTAAATACCAAGTCCGTCAATGACGGATCCCCCAGGACTATTGATAAACATCTGTATATCCCTGTTAGCATCCGTTGACTCAAGGAATAATAGCTGTGCCTGTACAACGTTTGCAACATACTCATTAACAGGAACCCCCATGAAGATAATACGATCCATCATGAGACGGCTGAATACATCCATTTGAACAGCATTCAACTGACGCTCTTCGATTACAGCAGGAGTAAATGCTTTAATATTGGGTGCTACGGCAGCCGTACTAGACTGCATATAGTGATCAAGGTGCATACTGTTCATCCCTAGGTGACGAACCGCATACTTTCTAAATTCATTTTTGTCAAACATGGTGTTTAGATACATTTTAAAGTTGAACAATTTGAGAAGGGCGATTTGCCCACCCAGCTATTCAGCAATATAGAACAAAAGAATACCTAAAACGATTATTGATCCCACAAAAAAATACATGATAAACGATCAACAATCCCTTTTAGACTCCAAACACCTCGTCTAGCTAGACTAAAAAGACTAACCAGCTTGGGAAGCGTTCTCAGCCTCTACCTCCTCACGTGCCGCATCAAAAATGGCGTGGAACTCGGTTGAACTAACCATTTTAGGATTTAAGGTTACCAAATCCAAAGCCGCCCTGAAGATTTTTTCGTACTCAATAGTATTCGTCACGCGTTCTACCTCTTTTTTATCTTTCATCATCCGATCTACAAAACCCATCATCATCTCAGGTGGGAATTGTCCTCGGAAATAACCGTTCAGAGTTAAAATGAATTCACGCTCTATTTCCTCCTTACTAACCGTTACATCAAACATTTTCACAAGACGATCTCGCAGAATTGACCATCGTAGGCTTACGGCGAAGGAAGGAAAACGCTCGTCCTCCGTTCCGGGTGCAAACGTACCATCCATTACTAGCCAACGCTTTAAAAATACCTCCGGCAAAGCAAACTGATTCATCTCAATCAACCGATCTTGAATCTGACGCATAACCAAAGCCTCCGCTCGAGACCTGTAGTAAATTGCTGTTGCTTTCTCAATCTCCTTTAAAGCCTCCTCCTCAGTAGTAACATTCTCACCAAAATTAGTGGATAAGAACTCCGGCGTTACATCGGCAGGCGTCAATCGAGAAACATCTTCGATAACCCCCTCGAACTCATCACCCACCTCTCTTTCGTCCTCTTCTGGTAAGTTTAATATGTATTTCCTAATAAATGTTCCATTACGCCCATCCTCCAACTGATTGACATTGAAGCGGAAAGAATCCCCCTTTTTTAGTGCCAATACATGCTGCTTCAGCTCCGAATCTACTATAGAGTCCACAAAAATCGTAATGGTAGTCTCCCAACCACCCTTTCTCGCGGTTGAACCCTCAAACTCAACAGACTTCACTTTCAGAATGTCCTTGGTCTGAATATCATCTTCTACTGAAACAGGCTTCCCAACTTTCTCACGCAAGCTGGTAAAGTCCTTCTCAGCAAGTGTGTTTAAATCAGAAATCTCCAGCAAATCATACTGCTGATGCTTATCCAGACCCTGCAACTCAAAGTCTGGGACATGCCCTACCTCATAAGTTATGGAGTATTCGGGCTCCGGTTGATCAATGTTAAAAGTGTATTTTTGCTGATTCTCCAAGGGCAAAGGTTGCCCTAAAACCATCAGATTGTTATCAGATAAATAACCATAAAGATGATCTGAAACCATTTTTGTGAAAGCATCATAGAATACAGAAGCCCCGTAAAGCGATTTAACGTAATGAGCTGGGGCATGACCCGGACGGAAGCCTTTGATGGCTGCTCGCTGCTTAAAACGTTTTAAATCGGAATCAACTTTTGGCTTTATTTCTTCCTTGGGAATTGTGATGGTAAGATTGAAATGGGTCTGATCGAGGTCTAGACGAGAGAAGGTGGGCATCTTTATGCTTATTTCAAGTTGAATGTGCGGGCGGAGGGACTCGAACCCCCATGCCTCACGGCGCCAGATCCTAAGTCTGGTACGTCTACCAATTTCGCCACGCCCGCAAAAGGACCGCAAAGGTAATCAAATTTATTATCCCTTCTGCTTTTTTTTAAAAAAAACTTTTCATTTTTTTATAACCCAAGAAAATGAGGGCGCATTTTGTCCCGTTCTATTAACAACAATTGCCACGATCCTTAACGACCCATTCACAATATCCCACCCCTAAAAACGGTTTAATATTTACTTTTGGCACTAATATTGTCCTGTCAAATGTACTAATGATGAATAAGTTTATGAAGTACCTTTTTGTTTTCCTGTTTTTTATACCAGTAGCAATCCAAGCACAGGTCTCCGGTGGTCCAACACTTGATATGATCACTAAGGCAATCAGTGTTGGGGATGTATCAACGCTGTCCTCTTATTTCGATCAAAACCTAGACGTTTCTATCCTTGACAAGGAGAAATCGTATTCTAAAGTACAGGCGACAGAAGCTATTCAAGCCTTTTTTAATAGTAACAAGCCTAAATCGTTTAATGCTGTCCACAACGGTACAAGCCGAGGAAGCAATGATCAATATTGCATTGGCAATCTTTCCGCGGCTACCGGGAGCTTTCGCGTTTATATCTACCTTAAAGCGAACAGCGGCACTATGGTGATAAAGGAGTTGCGATTTGATAAGGAATAGAAATCACCGTGCACCATTTTCACAAACTGACCATTTATCCACCAAGCTGGCTAATATTTAATGATTCGTTCAGAAAAGAGTTCATGCCCTACCTCATCTCGGGCAACCATAAAATATAAACCACTAGCCACGGCAGTTAAGTCAAGAATGCCTTTGCCCTCTTTTAAAACCAACCTCTTGGATAAAATAAGTCGCCCGTCCGTACTGTAAAGAGCAACAACTACATACTCTTTGGTCGGAACCTCCACTTGCATTACACAATCGGTAGGATTAGGAAACAACTTATTTTCATAAATAGTATCCTGTCCTCCACCTCCGGTGAAATAGGAAGTGGCGTACTCCAGTGCCGCCTCTCCGATTTTCTTTCCTATAAGCCTACCTGGAATATCATCCATCGGCGGATGAATGCCTCCAAAAATTCTAGACAAGCTACACTGGTCAGCCGCATCAACATAAGTGGCCCATTGCAACGTGATATCCTGACTTGGACCTTCCTCAAAAACTAAATATTGATTTTTGGGGCAAAAAAATGTACCCATCCCATTGGGAAAATAAGGATCACCCGTTATTCCTGACAATACCTCCGCTCCTGCACGACTAAAAGTAGAGTGTCCAGAAATATACCCAGCAAAAGGAGGAGAAACAAATGTTGGGCGTTGATAGGGCCACCAATTTGCCGCCCTAATCCATCCTGTACCAGCAGCATCTTCCTCGGGATCATCAATAAAGTTTGGCCCACGCCACGTATTTATTTTTATCTCTCCAATATATTGCCCGCTGACCCCCCTAAGTGGATCATCTGCCTTAATTTGCTCAATATATCCAGGGATAAGCGGTAGTCCGGCAGGATGATAATTGAGCAATGCTGGATCGCTACACTGACCAAACTCTGCCATTCTCCTTATGACAGATACAGGGCGACTAGTGTCATAATATCCTTTGATACTCCATGCCGTAATAGCAGCATCATGCATGGCACCACCCAAGGCAAAATAAGCCTTCACATCCCACTCCAACGGAGTACATAAAGGACCTTCTCCGAGAATTCGCTTCTCAAATCCCGGTTGATCACTTACGTAGTTTAATATTGAAAACCAATGACCAGGAGGTGTCTCAGAGTCAGGGCCATCTGCCCAAAATTCAGCTAGTACTCGGTAGTAATCTCCTCGTGGAACTAGTTGTTCGGAATAAGGCGCCCCAGTTTTGGGGTTAATACTGTGCCCCTGACTGTAATCTCCTCCTTCAAATAAATTATAAAAGTCTTGATAGGCTTCAAAAGTTTCTGGATAACTTATATTGTTTCCAATAGAGCCCGGTGATATATCAATAATCACAGTATCGGTTGATTTCAACAAGCCACCCCAAATACTTACTAATGAAAAATTCCACTTAAAAGCCTCTGAAGAATTACCAATTGAACTTGTATCAAGCCAAGCAGGTGGGCCTGGATTGTTATATACGGTAAATGATAACCCGTCTCTTGTGAAGGACTCTGCATCCTCTGGACGCATTGCAAAAGGAAGCACCTTGCCCCACTCAGCCCCCAAAAAGGACGGAACGACGTTGTTAAAAATATTTCCACTTTGATCAATAAACTGATTGAACATAAGTGGTTGCCATCGATTAATGTCACTCATCCCAATATTTCCAGGCAACTCGGGTTGTAAAGGGGAGTTGATTGGCTCATAAAATTGATTGCGGTAACTTCCTCCTTCATTGGAACCATCCAAAAAACCATAATCAATTATTTGGGCGGCAATGTAATTTCCCATCTCTGCTGGGCCGCACTTATAATTAGTAGAACGGTTAAATCGATTGTACCCTAGAGAGTCCATCAGCGCATTTACTGAAGCCCTTATCTCCACCGCTCCGGGAGAACTTGCAAATCGATGCAGTATTAATCGGTACACGGCAAAACTGATGGCCTCCTCTTGTGCAGATAAAATATCATCTGGGGTGGGCACCGCACGATAATTACTCTGAAATCCATGAACCATTTTTCCAAGCAAATAGGTTTCTGCCACCGGATCATAAACGGCCCAGGCATCATACATCGCTATAGAGGTGTGGAACAAATTTCGTGCATGCACAACCGGACGAGCTAAATCATTACTGATTGCATGGATAACCTGCTCATTCCATAACCGAGCCACTGACCTCTGCGCCAAAGCAAGATTTGCCAAAACACAATTGAAAATTATCAGAAAAGTAAATGCCTTTTTCATATTTCAATAAATATTACAATTAACGATAAACAATAGAGCCCGAAAAAACCTGTTCTCCCCAAGTCGCAATGTAATAATAGGTGCCAAATGGAATACTTCCTGGCACCCACTCAATAAGTACATTGCCGTTCACGTCTGGAAAACTGGTTGTTTTAAACACCTCAATACCCAAGCTGGAAAAGACTCTAAACGCTAATGCTCCATTCTTACCCACTCGAAAAGTTAGAGTAGAAGAACTCGAAGTAGGATTCGGGGATACCGAATGCTTCGTGAATGAAAATCCGCCCGAATTTCCTCCCGGTATATTTTCAATTAGAATACCTCCTCCCTCACGGAAAGCAAGCAACTGATTACTTGGAACCCTAAAAATCGCCTCAGCCCTCCCAGACGGCCAAATAAAACGTATTTCATCTATCGTATCAGCTTTAGATAATCCAAAATGAACAGGTTTTATGCTTTGACCAAAGACCGCTGCACCATGGTGATACCGATGATACCATTGGTTACCCACTCTACATTGAACGGTAGTGCCAAATCCATCTCGGTTAGACTCCACTCCTTGAAGCTTAATTTGAATCCAATTTCGTTTTTCTTGCCCCATCATCATCGTCTCGCTCTTATAGAAATAAGCAGCATCTTCCATGTTTGCAACCACTAAGTCTAAATCACCGTCTTGATCATAATCAAAAACCTCTAACCCTTTGCCCTTTGCGAAACCATTAAATCCCACTTCCGATGAAACTGTTCGAAAACCTGGCTCTCCTTCATCCATTAATCTATTCTGAAAAAATACATTCGGCTCATCCGGCTGCACAACATCGTACAGCTTGTCAATCGGACCATTTACAGCCACTAAGTCCTCATCCCCATCGTGATCTGCATCCAAAAAAGATACTCCCCAACCCCAGCCAGTATTTTGAACACCAAACTGCGCAGCCTTATCGGTGTATCTTCGGTTCCCGGTGTCAACAAATAAAGGATTCGGAAGGTGATTGAATATATTTGTAATGTAAAGGTCAAATAACCCATCATTGTTGCAGTCGCCAACAGCAACTCCCATACCAGCCCCCTTATTGTCTAGACGGTAGGCAAGGGCAGCCTCGTTATATCGTTGTCCTGTTCTATTTTCAAAAAACTCTTTCGCCTGAGTATCATTGACCTGAAGAAGATCTAAAAAACCATCCTTCCCTGCATCAATTGCTACACTTGACCAAGTGATGGTTGGCCCTCCGCCCAAGCCAGTTAGCTCCGTCACGTCTTGAAAGGTGCCATCTCCTTTATTCTCATACATCACATTTCTAGTGTTAAGATTGCTGACCAGCAAATCTAAGTCTCCATCTAGATCATGGTCCCACCAAAGTCCTGTAGAAGAGTAACATGTATTGCAGCCAGCAACTCCCGCAACTACCGTGACATCTGTAAAAGTTCCATCCTTATTGTTGTGGTAAAGCTGATTCTCCCTACTATTTGCCAAAAACAAGTCAGGATACCCATCATTATCATAATCTCCCCACGAAGCACCCATTTTTTCTCCCCGAGCAGCTTTCAGCCCCTCATTTACGTATTGTATGCCAAAACCTGCCTCCTCAGTTGTCTCAACAAAATGCCCATCCCCCTCATTTCTGAATAGCCTGCTCCAGGTATCCTTATCCAACAATTCAAAGTTTTTTATTCCGGTAAAAAAGATATCTAAATCACCATCCTGATCATAGTCCGCAACAGCCACTCCGTTGGTATTCTTTACCGGTGAAGGGAATACAGATTGTGCAATCTCTACGTAGGATTGAGCATCCAAAACAAGGCTATAGATGCAATATGAAATCAACAATAGGATTTTTCTCATAACGATAGTAACTATAGTACGAATTTGATATTCTAAAGAATCATATATAGAATACTGTTGGGGAGCAATATCTCCTGCCCCCCAACAGTTTCAACTTTAGTTGTACCCCGGATTTTGTTGATACAAACCACGGCTTATCGTAATCTGAGTTTGTGGTATTGCCAAATACTCATCTCGACCACTAGTAAACCGCGCCTCATTTAAATAGTCACGGTACTGCTTTTCCGTGTTAAAATAGGCATTGAGCGTCTCTGCTGCAACCCCCCAACGGACCAGATCAAAAAAGCGTTTCGATTCAAAGGCCAACTCTAAGCGGCGCTCCCACCTCAAAATGGTACGAGCCTCTTCTTGCGTTCCTAACGTACTGTAGGTCCCAACTTTCCACTGTCCTGTCGGATTGCCATTAGCGTAAACGAGTCTAGAAGTACTTGCTGTACTACCCGCGCGCTCCCGAATTGCATTTATAATAGGTAAAGCTTCTCCCATTCTTCCCAATTCAATCAGTGCTTCTGCTTTCATTAACAATAAATCTCCAAAACGAATTTGATCGGTATTACGAGAAATGCTAAAAAATGCCTGATACTGACGAAAAGCAGGGGAGGAGGGTAATTCCTGATCCTTCATTCCAAGAACATAACCATAAACACCCGGTACACGCGCATAAGTAGAGTCATAGATTCTGTTAGGATCGTATTTGAATGGCATACCGATAATCCCTAAAGTATGGGCAATCCTTGGGTCCATATTATTCGACTGAATATCCTGAGCTGTCTCAATATTTTCCCCTTGCATGAAGCTGTTAAATAAGGGCAATCCATTTGCATCCGTCTTAAAAGCATTCGCTAGATTCTGTGAGCCTTGATTGAACGAACAGCACCCATACCCAGGACCAAGAGAAGACGTCAAACCAGTTGAGAAGTTGCCACGACCCTCCGGTGAACCATCGTCGATAGAACGCATGATTGCCCAGACAGACTCAGCACCACTCTCATACTCCCAAAGAAAATTCTTAGCAAAATCGTCATATAAACTATACTCTCCGGTGCTTTCAATGGTACTAATCAGGCTAACAACTTCCTCCAGTTCCGCAGCATTGATACTTGTCACTTGATGTTGGTCATTCTGAATGTACGCTTTGTATAGCAATACCTTTGCAAGATATGCCCGTGCAGCATTCTTAGAAGGGCGCCCCTCCTCCGGTTGAACGGCTGGCAAGCTTGCAACGCCTGCACGAAACTCATCTGCAATGTAAGCCCAACCCTCCTGATCTGACTTTTCCCGATTCGATACATTAATAATATCGTCCTTTGCAATGGTCTCATCTATATAAACAGGGAACTTGTAAAGAACCTTCAAAATAAACTCATAATGTCCTCTGATAAACCTCAGCTCAGCTAATCGTTGAGCACGGCTAACCCCGGCCTTTGCTTGATACTCCTCATCGGATAGGCCTTGAACCCTTCGTATCGCATCATTAACCCGCGAGATACCCGCATACAAATAGGTCCACATCAAATTAGAGTTCCCATTTGCTGGAGTATTGAGGGTAAACACCTCCACCATGTGACTATCAAATTGGTCTCCAATACTTCCACCACCTTTAAAGGCATCATCAGATCGAACACTGCCATATACCCACATATCTCCGTATTGATGGGCCAACAACCCATCATTCCCCAAGGAGGCATAAGCAGCAATAATCATCTTCTCGGCATTCTCTACCGTGTTCAAATCTTCATCAGAAATGACACCTGCCGGTTTGAAATCCAAAAACTCTTGTTTACAGCCAACCCCCAAGGCGGTAATAAGCAGAAACCCGAGAATATTTGTCAAAAAAAGATATTTTTTCATAACACTTTGTTTTGTAAATGAATTAGAAGCTGGCTGTTACCCCAAGAGAAAATCGCTGAGCCTTTGGGTAAATGCCCGCCAAACGGTTTTCTATAGACCAACCCGTTTGAACGTATTGATTAGAGCCCTTACGATCTACCCACCAACCTAGGTTTTCACCGCTGATATAAATCCGAAGATTCGAAAATGGGCTATCGGGTTGTTGCTCAAAAGTATATCCCAACATTACCTGACGCAAGGACAGGTAATTTCCGTTCCTTACATTATAATCCAAAGAAAATCCAAATGGGCGATTACTGTTAGATGCCGCAGGTATGTAACTACCTGTATTCGTTGGAGACCAAGCATCCAGTTGATTAACACCTCCATTTTCACCATTATCTAAAGAGCCTAACTCCATACGGTATACGTCGGGAGTGACAACCCTACCAAGGTTACCCCATGTAAATAAACTGAAATCAAATTTTTTCCACTTTGCCTGAAAGTTCACCCCAAACTCCACCACAGGAACTCCATTAGCAGGTCCATATTCCTGATCAAGCGCATTGATCACCCCATCATTGTTTAAGTCAACATACCGAAGTGCCCCAACTCGCTTGCCCACTTGCTCTGCATGATCCTCCACTTCCGCCTGATTCTGGAAAATGCCGTCCGTGCGGTATCCAAATAATGCATTTGGTGCCTGACCAATAATGTTTTGTTCAGCATTGCCTGCATAAGAAGCCCACAAACTTTCAGGAAGTTCTGTAATAATTGAATTGTAATGGGAAAGATTCACCCCAACTGAATACCGAAAATCACCCTTACTCTCCGCATTATAGTCCAAAGAAGCCTCCCAACCTGTTGTTTCCATCGAAGCACCATTTACCCATTGGGATGCTCCATCTCCAAACGCTGCAATTTGTTTTGGCTGTACTAAGATATCTTTAGTAGAACGCTTAAACACCTCTATCGTACCGTTCAATCGACCCTTCAACAAACCAAAATCAAGTCCAAAATTGGCCTCTGTGGTAGTCTCCCAACGCAATTTGTCATTCCCTGTTTGAGTAGCTAAAAATCCAGAAGGCAATATGCCAGAATCATTGTTTCCAATATCATAAGAGGTAGCTGCATCCGCACATGGGGCTTGAGCGCAACCAGCGTCCCAAGGCAAAATATTACTTGCTGGAGCATATACCGCCCTGTAAAGCCCAAAACGTGCATCGTTCAAAATATCCTGATTGCCCGTCCGACCCCATGCCGCTCGGACTTTCAAATTAGATATCAACTCGTTGTTTTTTAGGAAATCCTCCTCAGATACTCTCCAGCCAATTGAAGCCGCTGGAAAAACAGCAAAACGATTCTGGGTACCAAAACGAGAAGAACCATCCCGACGCACCGTTACTGAAGCCAAATACTTATCATTTAGATCATAGTTAATCTTCCCAAAATAAGAGAATAGCGAAAAACCCGTACTCATGCCTGAGGAGGTACGCTCCCCAGATGCTGCGCTAAGTTGAAAATACTCCACCGTCTCCTGCGCAAAACCTTTTGCACTCGCCGAAAAAATATTGACGTTGTTGCGAATAGCTTCCGTACCACCTAGTACATTCAAATTATGCCGACCAAATACTTTTGAATAAGATAATGTATTGTTGAAAACCCAGTTGGTCTGATGCGTTTGTCTTAACTGCAACTCAGCTGTAGTATTCGCCAAAAAACCCCGGGAATAGGTGCGAAAGATATCCTTCGAGAAAATATTGTCGTAATCACCTCCAAAACTACTCCGGAATGTTAACGTAGGTAACAACTTAACCTCTGTGTAAATATTACCAAATACCTTTACGTTACTACTTCGATCATCCTGATTATCCACAGATAACGCAACCGGGTTGTCACGATCCGAAAAACCGCCACCAGGAGGGCCAGAAAAACGACCATCTTCTGTCCGAACCGGCAAAATAGATTTGTAACGGTAAGGAGCCTGCTCCGGAGTGCCACCAAATCCATTGTCCAAAAGCAATCGCTGTCCACGCGAAACTGTTAGGTTTTCTCCAATCGTTATTTTACCATCTAAAAATTTGAAATTTGAATTCATCCGCATACCCATCCGCTTAAAGTTGGAATTAATAACCACTCCACGATGATCAAAATAATTGGCACCAAACTGCACTCCTCCTCGCTCATTGCCTTGAGAAAAAGCTAAATCATAGTTCTGCATATACCCTCTACGAGAAATCTCCTTCCAATAATCCGTTCCCTCTTCAATATTACCTCCATAAATACTCTGCGGATGACCAGAAGGCCTAAGCTGATCTCCTTCGTCTAACCACTCAGGATAAATTATCTCGTCCAAGACAGGAACCCCGTTTCCTTGAATACCAGGTCCTAAACTAGGATCAAGATGCCATTTGTACTTATAAATTCCCGTGTTGTCTGGATTGGTTCCATCATTAACAGCTCCCTGCCATTCTACTATCGCTCGCTCTCTGTTATTCGTCAAATCATCGTAATCATTCCAATTTTCTAAAGTGGTCCTCAGGTTAAAGTCAACCCTAGGCTTCTGCTTACCCGGTTGTTTTGTGGTAATAATTACTACTCCATTAGACGCCCTAGCTCCGTAAATTGAAGCGGAGGAAGCATCTTTCAATACTTGAATAGAAGCAATATCGTTCGGATTTAACCAAGAAAGATCCCAACTCTGTGGAATAGTGGAGTTGTTTTCATTGGAAACAAACGACTGCACAGGAACTCCATCTACAATGTACAATGGATCCGTCAGCTTACCCAAAGTACTGGTTCCACGCACCCGTACCCGTACTCCTTGACCCGGGTCTCCAGATTGATCAACATTCACTCCAGCAACCCGCCCCTGCATACTTTGTAACACATTTGGATTTGCTACATCCTCTACATCTTTGATGTCTAGGATAGCAACAGCACCTAATAAGTCTTTCTTACGCTCCGTGCCATAACCGGTGACTACCACCTCATCAAGAACTGCACCCGCCTGCAACACGACATCGATTACATTAGAGGCCCCAATAGCAATCGTTTGTGAGTTGTATCCCGTGTAGGATACAGTAAGCGTTGTTGCATCATTGCCAGCTTTTAGTTGAAAAGCTCCGTTGCCATCTGTCAAGGTGCCAACGTTAGTACCAGTAACCACCACCGTAGCACCCGCTAATGGCTCGCTGGTCTCTGCGTCTGTTACCTTGCCGGTCAGGTTCCGTTGAGCAAACGCAACCTGTGCCGTCAAAAACAGCGCAAGACTAAATAATAGTTTGAATTTCATAACGAAAAAAGTTTGAATAAAAAATGAACATATGCAATCAAAAAAATGAAGGTTCAACTCTGAATTTTCTTACTTAGCCCACACCCTTTCAAGATGCCATGTCTTCCCCTTAGCAGACAGTAAATCGCCTCCCTCCGCAACTAATTTCACCGAAGTAAAGGGCCGAGTAGGGAAAAACAGCTCCGTCATGACTGTACTCCCTTCCTCTGCAAATACTTCTACAGAAGCCACATCAAAAAGAAGGTGCAACCGAAGCTTGCTGCCAGAAAGTGGTAGCGGTGCAGCATGGATACTCCGCGCAAAACGGTCTGAAAATTGATTAGGCCCAGATTTTGTCCTATCGCTCAAAAGCTGTTTACCAACAGCATCATAGCCGATTCGATACCGCTCTCCGAGATCGTTAAACAGCTCTATCCAATATTTACCAATACTTCCCTCCGGTAGTTCTAGCTCCAAATCCCACTCAGACTGCAACGGAGAAAAGGGAAGTTTAGGCGCTACAAATTGCCCTGATTTAAGGTCTAAAAAAGACCAACTTGTCTCTTTCTTTCTTATAGATTGTAGCTCTTTTACCGGATTTGAAAAAACCCTATAACCTTGCTTTGTATTGTGCAAAGTCAAACTCCTTGGAAGGGTAGCCCCATTCCTCCAGGTCTCTGTTGGGACAACATTCGAATAGTCCCAGTTGCTCATCCAACCAATCAGTATCCTACGCCCATCGCTTTCCGGAATATCTGACCAAGTCACACCAGCATAATTATCCCTTCCATAATCCAACCAAACTCCTGATTCCTTCGAAATAGAGGATAAAAACGAAGCATCCGGAATGAACTGCCTGCCATTAAACTCTCCTACGAAATACTGCGTGCCAGAGCCACCATTAGGACCTCCAGGATTCAAATTAACCACCAATACCCACTTATACTCATTAGCACCCTCTACCTTCATCCGAAATAAATCTGGACATTCCCACACTCCACCATGAGCTCCCAACCCTTTCCCAAAATCAGATAAATGCTCCCAATTAATTAAATTCTTGGAGCTCCAAAAACTGATGACATCTCCAGCAGCTAGCGTCATAATCCAATTGGAGCCTCTTGGATCCCAACTAACTTTAGGATCACGAAAATCTGGAATGTTGCCCGGGTTAGGAAGCACAGGGTTCTTGCCGTATTTAGTCCAGGTTTTTCCCTTGTCCAAACTAAATGCGATCCCTTGACTCTCACAATCTAACCTCCCAGCTTTTTGAGCAACCATATCATGGATGGTATAAACAGCAACAATTGGTGGATTTTCCAAACTCCCCAAACCCGAACTGTTTTGCCAGTCAACTACCGCACTACCAGAGAAGATATACCCCAGTGAATCTGGGTAAATCGCTATCGGTAGGTTCTCCCAATGTACTAAATCTTTACTGACAGCATGCCCCCAATGCATAGGGCCCCATACACTTGCTTCAGGGTAATGTTGGTAAAATAAATGATAGTTCCCCTCGTAATAAAACATACCATTTGGATCATTCATCCACTTCTGCGGTGGGGAATAATGCCATTGAGGACGATGCTGCTCACCATAAGTACCCGGTTGAACAGCCATTCTGCGATTACACCCACCTAGGACCAACGCAATCACAAGCGCTGTATGGAGAAGCTGACAGTTTTGTTTGAACATAAGCATATTAATTGAAGTCAATTATTAACTGATTTTCGGCGCAAAATGCCTCAAATGCACCTTCCGTAATGACAGGTGTTCCCCCAGAAAACAGGGCATTAAACGCCCCTAAAGCATTAGCATACCGCAAAGCCTGACCAGTGGGCTTTTCTTGCAGATAATAGTGAATAAAGCCGGCCAAAAAGGCATCCCCAGAACCAATTGTATCCACCACAGGAACTGCTACTCCCTTTTCATAACAGAACCCAGCAGAAGTGTAGGCATAAGCCCCCCCTGAACCTAACGTAACCACCAAAACATTCCAGCCAAATCGCTCAAACAACAGCTTCATACGCTGTTCTACCGTCCCCTCATAATTACTCCAACCCGCAATAACTTCTAACTCCTCCAAATTCATCTTCACAATATTGGACACTAACAAGAGGGCCTGAATACCTTCTTCAGAGTAAAAAGGAGGACGTAAGTTCACATCAAATACCTTCAATTGGGCAAGCTCCAAACACTTGAATAGGGCAGTACAGCTCTGCTTTTCACGACAGATCAGACTTCCAAATACAAATGCTCCTGCTCCCCGTACATACTTCTCTTCTTCCGACTTTACCTGAATAAAGTCCCATGCAGAAGGGTAAACAATCTCATAACTAGGAGCCCCCAAGGCATCTAAGGTAACCTCAACCGTACCTGTAGGAATGACCGGATCAAACTGGACAGCCTGAACATTCACATTTTTTGAACCTAAAAAACGGACCAAACTATTACCCAATTCATCATCCCCAACCCTGCTAATCATCCGGGTAGGATGGCCAAGTCGTGCAGCATGACAAGCGACGTTCATCGGTGCGCCACCTTCCACTTTTCCGGTGGGCAACAAATCCCATAACATTTCGCCAAAACAAATAATAGATTGATTAGTAGACATTTTAATCGTTTTTAATGAAAAATATTAAGGTGAAAAAATTACTTCTCCCACCTTAATCAACCTTACTATCGTATGAAGTTTTATCACCTGTTTGTCGCGCACCTCCAATTTCTTCAAGAGGGACACCTTTTGTCTCCGGCATCATTTTCCAGACAAAAAGAAGTTGAAATACCATCATTAAGGCAAAAAAGGAAAAGCAACTACTCTGACCGAATCGTTGTGCAAACCATGGAAAATTACCCGCTATTAAAGCCGCAAACACCCAATGTGTGCTGCTTCCCCAAGAATTCCCCCACGACCGAATTCTATTCGGAAATATCTCTGAAATAAATACCCAGATAACAGCCCCTTGTCCAATAGCATGAGCCGCAATAAATGCAAATATTAATCCGGGCAATAAATAACTACCCAGTGTACTATCAGACTGGAAAATCCACGCAATTAGAGTTAATGAAATAATATACCCAATGGACCCTATGTACATTAAGGTCCTACGTCCTATTCTGTCGATTAAGGCTAAGCCAAACATGGTAAATACCAAATTCACTAAGCCAATTCCAACAGAAGATAACAAGGCTGAACTAGTCGCCATACCGGCATCCTCAAAAATGCGCGGAGCATAATAGATGACAGCATTAATACCTGAAACCTGATTGAAAAAAGCAAATAAGAACGCAAGAAGTGTGGAAAATCGGTAGTTTGCACTAAATAGCTCCTTATAAGAAACCTGCTTGCTATCCTGATCTGAATAGCCTTGCATGATCGACTCCAAAGACGTTTTTGCCGTTTGGGGATTAATTTGCTCTAGTATAGCAAACGCTGCATCCGAACGACCTTGCTTTAGCACCAACCATCTAGGGCTCTCCGGAATAAATAAGACTGCCACTACAAACAATAAAGACGGAACCGCAACTACCCCCAACATCCATCTCCAATTACTGATTCCCTCCGTACCAATTATCCAATTCGATAAATAGGCTAGTAAAATTCCAAACACAATATTGAACTGAAACAGCGCAGTCAACTGTCCCCTCTTTTCCGCAGGGGCAATTTCAGTTATATACATAGGCGCCACTACAGAAGAAGCACCAATACTTAATCCGCCTAAAAGGCGAAAAAACATTAAAGAATAAATCTCTGGGGATAGCGCTGAGCCTATCGCTGAGATCAAATACACTATTGCAATTCCAAATAGGGTATTTCTTCTTCCAATTAGATCTGCTGGAATACCTCCAAATATAGCTCCGGCAATCGTACCATAAAGCGCCATGGCTACCATCTGACCAGTTAAAGCATCACTCAATCCCCAAAGCTGCTGTATTGTCCGTTCACAACCGGATATCACCGCCGTATCAAGACCAAATAAAAAACCGCCTAATGCAACGGTTACTGACCAGACTATTACCTTATTAAATTTCATGGTGTGATGATTTTTCACAAATGTCACCACACCTCAGATGTTGTACCCCGTATTATTTTCTCAAACTCCTTTAAGTTTGTATCAAAAAAAACTTGTCTGTAAGAAACTGATCTTCAATTTTTTATAAAATAATTTAAGCATATTATAGCCCCAAAACTCTACTTTTGTTGCACACCCCCCAAAATTGTTGCAACACTAATTCATTATATTGATTTGCTAAACTGCGAAGGAGCAATATTATATTTAGATTTGAAAACAGTCGAAAAATAATCAGGAGAGGAATAACCCACTGCATACGCAATCTCTGAAACACTTTTGTGCCCTTCTGTCAATAATTGTCTTGCACGCTCCAAACGTATATCTTGAATGTAGTCACTTATGCTCTGCCCCAATAAAGCCTTCACTTTCCGGTATAATTGAGATCGAGATAGTTTTAGCTCCTTACACAAATCGTTTACTTGAAAATCCTGTCGGTTAAAATGTAAATCAATATACTGCTTAAATCGGACCAAAAACTGCTCATCTAAGGTCAGCTCCGTCCCAACAATACGATCTGTGGCAGCGGTACTTTCTAGATAAAGCAGCTTGTTCCCAAAACTATCTCGCAATAAATGCCGGTTATTCAGTAGATTTTTGATTTTTTCTAACAAAAATTTCACATTAAACGGCTTCGTCATATAATCATCTGCCCCAGTCCGTAAACCCTCTAACTGCTGTTCCTCAGAGCCCCGCGCAGTTAAAAGTATAATAGGAATATGGGAGGTTCTTAAATCTGATTTTAATGAACGCACTACCTCTAAACCGTTCATACCCTTTAAGAGAACATCACATAATATTAAATCTGGAACAGATTTCAAGGCTAGCTCCAAACCAGTTTCACCATCTATTGCAGACATCACTTGGTACCGAGATCGAAGCTTCTTTTTTAGAAAAAATTGCATCTCTTCGTTATCCTCGATTACAAGTACTTGCTGATCTGGAACACCCGCACTACCAAGTCCAATAATGCCCTCCTCCATTTCCTCTTGCTCAAAAATTTGAGGTGACGCTAAATAGGTATAATCTTGGACCTCATCCACCATTTGTCCTGGTAATAAATGCTCCTTGCCCATAGGTAAGGCCACCACAAATCTTGATCCTTTCCCTAATATACTTGTAACAGAAATCTCTCCTTTATGAAGCTCAACCAAGGCCTTTGAAAGAGACAAACCAAGTCCAGAGCCAACTGTTTGCCCATCCGGCGCTTGATAAAAAACATCAAAAATATGCTCCGCCACCTCCTGACTCATACCATTTCCGCTGTCTTCTACTCGTATCTTTACCCTGTTCTCAAACTGATCTACCGAAATAGAAACTTGAATGCTCCCCCCATTAGGGGTAAACTTGAACGCATTGGATAACAAATTAAATAACACTTTATCCAACATCCCCTGATCAAACCAAACCGACAACGCTTCATGTCGTGTCACAAGCTTAAAATCAATCTGCCGCAGCTGCGCTTTTTTAGAATACGACTCCATGGCCCCGCGAACAAAGGCAACAAGGTTGTTTTCCGATGCTCTTAACTTCATTGCCTCACTCTCAACTTTTCTAAAATCCAAAATTTGATTAACCAACCGCAACAATCGCTGTGCATTTTGCTGAATCAATCGCAAATTTTGCCTTGTTTCTGCGTCTTGCTTTGCTTTTGGAAACAAATCTTCCGTAAACCCCAAAATCAGCGTTAAAGGCGTTCGAAATTCATGTGAAATATTGGTAAAAAATTCAACCTTCGCTTGAGTAGCGCTCCTTAGCTCGTCTGACATAGCCATGATCTGCTGCTCATTCTCCAGTACTTCCCGATTTTTTTGCTCTAATCGGCGATTGACAGCTTGCTTTGTACGCAATGATTTCAAAAAAAACGCACCAAGCAGGATGGAGATCAACAAACTGGAAACTAGCACAAAAATGTATGTCTTTTGACTCCTATAAATACTTTTGAGCTCTGTAAGTCCCTTTGATTGTTTATCTATACTTTCTTGCAAACTCGCCTCTTTTTTCATTTGTGCATGAAGAATACGAGCGTTCCCTTGGTCAATTACCGTAGATTGAAGAATATTCTTTCGCTCAAAAGGCAATCTGTTCAAAATGGCCAAGGCTAGTTTTATTGCTTCAGACCCTCCGGTAGGATACAGGAGTGAAGCAGTTAATACGCCATCTTCCACCGCTTGAATGCCATTCCCAGTACCGGGTATCCCATCAATACCAATATAGGACAAAGGGGCAGAAACCCCCTCCCTCTGAGCAACCCTGTAAGCCGTCTCAGCTAATAAATCTGTATGCGCAAAAACAACATTTGCCTCCGGGTGCTCCTTCAATAATCTACCAATTGCAGCATCCCCATCCTTCTCCAAATATGGTAACTCTATTTCACCTACTTTTTTTAATCCAGGATACATACTCATCCCTGACATAAAGCCACGATTACGCTCAATTGCAGGCGAAATAGTCATTAGCATCTTAATCTCCAGTATATTGGAACGCCCTCCCCACTTATTCGCAATATAATGTGCTGCCGTCTCTCCTATCTCATAGTTGTCTGCTCCTATGTACGCCGTATATTTGTCTGAATTTGTCTTGCGATCAATTAGAATCACAGGAACTCCGGCATCAAATACCTCTTCAATCACCGCCGTTAGTGGCTCAGACTCATTTGGAGAAACGATTAGTAAATCTAAACCCTCGCGCATTAACTGCCGAATTTGAGCTATCTGCTGCTCACTGTTACCTCCAGCACTCACAATATTAAGGGACATCTCTGGATGAAAGGTCATTTCCCGCTTCATCTCTTTTTCCATCACATGCCGCCACGGATCATCACAACATTGGGAAAAGCCAATTTGAAGGCTAGGGCCTGAAGGCTCCTCTATACAAGAAAAAAGCGTCAGACAAGTAAGGAAGAGCATGATAGCTCCTACAATAGAATAGATCCGTCTAAAAAAAATTAACATGGCTCAAATCAACTAGCGTACTTCTTGGGGAGTCACTATAGTAAGGATCTTGTTCAAAGTCGTCTGCTTATTAACCTCCATCCGCAGATCAATTAAACTATTCGCGGCATTTTATCGAAATAGGAAGTTCAGCCGCCATTAATAACCCCGTTCAGCTTTTTTTTGATAATTCGGTCATACATGGTTTTTTTCAGAAAACACCAACATGGCTTGTTAGAGTAAATAAACAACATTCACTCATCTAATTGACAACCTTATAAAAACAATTAAACGCACAGAAAATGACCCCTCTCTAAAGTCAGCCCATCAGCCCAATAAATGCTCTATATTTTCCGCCCCATAAAAATAAGCGAGTCCATTTCCCTCCCCACCTGTAGCAGCCGAACTTGCAATCGTAATCTTTAAATCCTGGAATAAATAGTTACCCTCTTCTAATTCAATACCCTGGTTTCCTGTGTCGTTCATTAACACCAAAATACGGTAAATATCGGAGTTAAATTGCATTTCGTGTCCATTTACTAAAATGGTAAGTCCAGAATGCACCTCTAACTCCGTTAAAAGATCCTCTTCATCGTAATTTAAATAAAAACAATAGGAATCTCCTTCATCGTGGTAAAAATCTCGGCGCTGCTCAATAGTATGGCTTTCACCATCCTCAAAATATTCCGAGAGATCAACCATTCGGTCTTCCTCTTCAAATTCCCTACCTAGATTCTCCCTCACCACATTGCGACTGGACCGCCAACGTACCTCCTTCCCATCAAAAACAAATCCAATCTTCGGTATATACTCTAGTTTCATCATTTCTAATACTTTGTTTTCGTTTAACAAAATAATTGTGCAAAAGGAGAATGAATACTCTTTCCCAGTCAATATTCTACCTTCCTAGCATATTTCCCCTTCGTGAGGAGCGATTACATAAAACAGCGCTCACAATCGCCCAAAATACTCTATCCATTCAGCAAAGTAAGGCTGTTTAGATGCCTTAAACAAGAAAATTATAAAAAGAACCTGATTTTATCATAAATCGGTTAAAATACTTGTTGTTATCCAATCATTTACAAAATTACTCAACCGAAGCGCCCTGATGAAAACGTACCGTGGAAAACGCAATGCCAAAATGTTTATCCGCCAAATGTACCAGACCCATCTCCGTCAAAACTACCCTCATAAGAGCCTGATGATGAATACTGTGCTCTAAACAGTAAATCAACTCTCGCTGTAAACTTGTAGGCGTGACAACTAGAGCAGTTTCTTCCAACTCAAATTGCCCTTCCAAGAGTAGGGGGCAGTCCGAAACGTCCTCACTTAACAGTTGAATCATTTCGTCCATTCGCTGAAGCGCAAATGAATGATTATTGGAAATGCGCACATCACGCTGTCGCATATCATAATTTATCTTTCCCTCTTCTCGACCCTTCATTAAACAAGTGTAAAACTCTAAAATATGGCGCAAATGTTGACCCAAGGATCCCCCCTCTAAACAGTTAGAAACATATACGTATTGCTCCTGGGTTAACTTCGATACTAGGGTCCGAAGTGCGTAAAGATCATTTTTACAATGTGTTATCACCATCTTTTGAAAGCTATTATTCTATTAACTCAATAAAATTCCTATAAACGATCCAAAACAACAACGGAGCCCTCCTGTAACAACGTCACCTGTTGACAATGCGAAAGATAGGTTACCTGAAACGGCCTCTCAATATCAAAAAAAGAGGCATCCCGCACCTTAAATACCCCTATACACTCGAGCCTTCCTTCTGGGTCAAATCGAGCCACTTCATAGGAGCCGGTGCCTACCAAATGAATTACAAACCAAGAGCCGGCACCTTCACCCGACAACCATTGGGCATGGATGGGTAAATTTCCAGGTACGACTGGGGCAGGAAGCGTAGACCTAAGATATCCCTTAGCGCGCATACATCCATACTAATTCAGAGACCCAGTTCCCAACCTTTCCTACAGCTCGAACATTGGCCAAGGGGGTTGGGCTAATTGTATCCGGAACTAACAATCGCAAATACCTTAGCAAATTTGGTCTGCCTGCTAACAATACGGTTCGAACAAAACGAGAACAGTTCGTCCCTTCCCAAACAAAGGGCCCATAAACAATCGGACTTCTACCCTGAAGCGCAATTGCCATAGCATTTGCTCGCTCAAAATCAAGCTCGCAAAAGCCAGCATGAACTGCTCCTGTTCCATGGCATGATGGATTCCCAGCTAAAAACATCATTATTTCCTCTAAATTAGTTAACGCCCCCCTCTCATTAAACTGTGCTTTAATTGGTGTAGATAAATCGTGGTCTGTATAAGCACTCCTAACACGGCCATAGCCGAATGGGGAATGGTATCTACCAAAGTCATAGTAGTAGCAACGACCGTCTGACTTATTAATCAAAACAACTGCGGCATGCCCAACTTTATAATAGTTGTTTTTCGCAACACCCACCTTATTCATGATAATATCATACCAAGCTCCTGCTTGCTTGCAATACGTATCAGGCCATGCCAATGCTAAACCTACCCCTGTAAACGACCGAGAAAAACGATCAAAATTATGGTTCATTAATTTTCAATATTTTATAAAGGGAAAAAGCCTAGACGCTTGGTTATTTCTTCCGGTTTACGTGCTTGCCAAATACATTATCTCCTATTCGGTGTAATTGCTTCGCCCTTATATAACCAACCTCCTGATGAACAACATTTCCCAAACCATCTATGAATAATAGAGTTGGATAGCCTCGAACAGAATAATGCCTTGCCAGCTTCGGGCCTTCGCCTTTCTCCCCGTCTACCGCAACACAAATGAAATGTTCATTAAAAAAGGTGCCCAATTTCTCATTAGCGAAAGTGGTTCGCTTCAATTTTTTGCATGGGCCACACCACGAAGCATAAATATCTAAAAAGATAAGCTTATCCTCCTGCTTCGCCTTGGACAGGGCCGAAGCCCAATCGGCCTCCAAGAAACGAACACGTGATACCTGTTCAGTTTGAGCAAAAACGGAAATAGATGTAAGAAAATAAAAGGTAATAATCAGATGAAGAATCTTCATTTATATTTACGGTGATGGTGATAAAATATTTTTTATTGGTGAAATGAATACAAATAAACTGCATTTAGAGCAAATCTTGGTAAAAAAGCTTAACATCCATGCCTCGAAAACAAACTTGTGAGATGCTCACTGTCTGAAGCCCTCCCGGTCGGAGCATACGAATATCAAAAGCAGGATCTTCGCCCGACTTTCCTAGGTGAAACTCTATAATCCGTTCCCAATCATTTTTCTCTAGCCACTCATCAAACCATCGCTCACGCGCTTCTCGTTCTAATGCCGTAAAGAGAGTAGCTGATGACCAGATCCTTGGACGAGTGGTATCAACTTCCGAATAGTGCTTATGAGTACCATCCCAACGCAATTCTGCTAGTTTATTAGCATGAAAATTCAACATAAGAAGTGTAAAAGGCTCAATCTGGCTAAGATCAACTTGCTCTTGAAAGTGCCAGGGACCCTCAAAATCAAAATACTCCAATAGTAGCTGACCTCTACTTTTACGGTAGCTTGCCTCTCGAACATGCGCCTCAAAAGCTCCGTTAAGTAAACAGGCAGCCTTCCCTGTTCCTTCCTCCAAAGCCAGCCAAGTACCACCTGCCTGCTGATCTTTCGGATACCAAAGCCGCCTTGCACCTTGCTCATAATATTGAGGTGCGAGCGTCGGACGCGCTTTCTGCTCATCACGGCTTGAAGTCAAAACAAGCCCACCAACAATCGGCACAATACTTACGGTACACATTACTTAAAAATCATAAATTGGTTTTTGTATAATAGAAAGTAATACCCAACAAGCTGTTGGCTCATGTAAATTCGCAATGCGGCAAAGTTAACATTAAAGTATCTGTTTACTGGAAAATCCTTAATCTGAGCAGGCGACTATTTTGCCAATGATGGATACTATTTATTCACCTGTCATACTTCTTATGAATATTCTAATCATAATTAACGATGCCCCTTATGGCACCGAAAAGGCCTACAACGCCTTACGTATCGCCAATCAAATCACAAAAGATCACCCCAACACGCAACTTTCTATTTTTTTAATGGCTGATGGTGTCAACTGCGCCATTTCTAACCAAAATACACCAAATGGATTCTACAATATTGAAATTGAACGCATGTTGAAGCTTTCTACTAGCAAAGGAGCAAAGTTGCTCACTTGTGGAAGCTGCCTAGAAGCCCGCCGACTTAAATCAACGACTTTGGTGGAAAAAGCAGAAATCAGTACAATGGCTGAATTGACCCATCTAATTATTCAAAGTGATCGTATACTGACATTCTAAGATGTCGACATTAAATCTGATTAAGACCACCATTGACTGTCCACAACCTAAAAAACAAGGATATAGACGGGCAAAAAAATACTGGTGAATTACCTCCAGGTGCGTGGATCAAGCTTTGTCCGCTTTAGCCAAAACATTTCCATATACTTAGATACAGAAAGTAGCACAACTAGGACAAAACACCAACGTCAACTTTGGGCTAATTCACCAGTATTATAGATTTACGCTGAGCGCATAAAATAATACACTGTACGTTCAGCACTACTCGACGGTAACAGACTTTTCTCGAATGGCCCCTCATACGCGGATGTGGGTTTTGCGCTTTCAGTTAGTGTTGACTTCCTGTCCCCCACGCTTTGGATCTCACCATATTCTGATTATCAACAGTTTTTATTTAATAAGATTGATCAAATGCATCAGGAGGGGAATAGTTACATCAAGATATCCAAGTGGATGAACGAGAACAATCATTTAACACCCAGGGGATCGGTATTCAAGCCCAACCATGCGTGGAGCATCCACAATAAGAAGCGCAAGAGCATTGAACGGTATGCCAGAACTTTTGATCCTGCAATTCGGGATATGAGCATACAAATTATATAGCTATGCCCCCCAGCTCTGCTTTTGCTTTCCTCACTTTGGTGATGGTGGTGTTGCTGCACGGCACGATCTTAGCGATCTCCCTCACTGGATACCCCTTTTCAAGGTATTTTAGAATTCGCTTTGATTTTTCCTTCTGCAATAATCGTTCTGGGGTGTCCATTGTTCCAACCTGACGACCTGAATAGAGTTTTTTCTCCTTTCGGATTTTGATTCCCTCCATTTGGCGCTCCCGAATAAGGTTTCTCTCAAAAGTTGACATGGTTGATAGTATGGACATCATCAGCTCGCTGAACTTGTCCACCTTGCCATTCTCATCTATGTTTCTGATGTTGGGGTTCCTGCAAGTTATGGTTATGCCCCTCTGGGTGAGGTTATCCCAAACGGTTAATACATCAAGGGTTGATCTCCCAAGTCGATCGATTGAATGCACCTCCAGGTGAGTTAGTTTGTTATCATCAATAAGCTTTTTGATTTGCCCCCCCTTTGGTCTAT
>CANHDG010000004.1 GCA_947459365.1 Saprospirales bacterium | reverse complement strand
GTCAGCGAGGTTAGGCAAAGCCAATAAACCATTGATGTCGGTACCCAAAGCGGCAGCGAGGTTATCGAACGCTGCATTTTCTGGAGCGAAAACAGTCAGTTGAGCGAGTGGATCCGTTAGTGCTGGAAGCAACTCAGCCGTTACAACAGCTGCTGTTAAATAAGTGAATCCATTGTCAATTGCGATATCTACTACGGTTTCTACAGGAAGTAAGACCGCGGCGGTGGAGTGCACCACCCCGTTATCGGTAGTCAAATCAGCAGCGTTCACGAGTGCTTGGTTAGCATACACTGCTCCCGCGCTCGTGCGAGTCATTTTAATGGTATTGCTGGCATTCAAGGGCGTCACAATGGCACCATTAGTAACCGCGGAGGAAGGAACGGTGGCCCCTAGGACGTGGTAAAGTAGAATGTCAGACAGGTTGGGAAGTGCCAATAAGCCATTGATGTCGGTTCCGAGGGCGGCGGCCAGGTTGTCGAACGCTTCATTAGTGGGCGCAAACACAGTTAGGGTAGCAGACGGATCCTGCAGTGCACCTACGAGGCCCTCTTGTTGAAGGGCAGCTGCGAGGGCAGTGTGTGCTGGGCTAACGGCAATAACGTCATCATACACGTTGGTCTGGGCTAGTAGCCGCAGCGTAGAAAGGAAGAGAAAACCGAATAATAACAGTTTCCGAGCTGCGATAGTGTTGAGTAAGAATTTCATAATGTTTGTTTAATTATTTAATAAAAATTAAATAGAAAAGTTAAACACTAATTAAGAGATAAAGGTTGTTCTCGAAATTTTTACTATCCACTAAAGAAGTAAGACTATTTTCACTAATAGGGCGTATTTTAACTTAAAAACACCTTTTTCGTTCAATTTTTGGGTTTTGATTCCAGTAAAAATTTTTCAAAACAGCAGGTATTTGCTATTATTTGACACTTTTATTTCCGCTTTTGGAATTCCGTTGCGTGGGTTATCGGTTCAGCAAGGGCTAGGTGTGGGCTCTTTATGAACTGCTTTATTCAGCTGAAAAAGCACACAGAAGTTCAAGCAAAGGTGAGTGCGTTCAGTGAACAGGAAGGATCACGCACCTGCCAACCTTTCTATGGAGGGTAATTCAATGGGATGATGTATGTTTGGCCCCATTCTGAGCACGATGAATGATTAAATAATGGATTCAAAGCATAAGTTACTTCAATTATCCGTATTGGTCAGCGCACTAGGCTTTTTTGTAGATGTGTACGACCTTCTCCTATTTGCCATTGTACGAAAATCCAGTTTGGCAGATTTAGGGCTGAGCCCCACCGCCATTTTAGAGGAGGGAGAGCGGCTGATTAGTATTCAGATGGTTGGAATGTTGTTGGGTGGTATCTTTTTTGGCATGCTGGGCGATCGAAAAGGGCGTTTACAAGTTCTTTTTGGCTCTATTTTTCTGTATTCGGTGGCTAATTTGTTGAATGGTATGGTGACTGACCTAACGACTTACCGGGTTTTACGGTTGGTAGCTGGATTTGGATTGGCTGGGGAATTAGGGGCTGGGCTGACGTTGGTCAGCGAACAGCTTCCAAAAGAAAAACGAAGTATGGCGGCCGGTCTGATTGCTGGTTTCGGGGTGTTGGGTGTTTCGTTCGCCTTTATAATCAAGCAGTATTTCGACTGGAGAGTTTGCTTTTATATAGGCGGGGTATTGGGATTGCTTTTGCTAGCCCTGCGGGTGCAGGTTTTTGAAAGCAAACTATTCAAAGAAGCCAGTCAAACGGAGGTGTCCCGAGGAAACTTTTTATTATTCTTTACGGATGCAAACCGTTTTCTTCGGTACCTGCAATGTATCCTAATCGGGTTACCGGTCTGGTACATTATAGGAGTATTGGTGACGTTTTCGGATCAGTTTGGGCAGGCAATGGGGATTGAGGGGATTGATCCTGGGACGGCAATGGTGTCCTTGTACCTTGGAATTGGATTGGGGGATATTTTGATCAGTTGGCTGTCGGATGTGCTTCAAAGCCGAAAAAAGGCGTACTTTATTTTCATGGGGATCACCCTATTGTTTGTGGTTTTATTCTTTGTTCAACGTGGCACGGCTCCCTCCATTTTTTACGCCATTTGTTTTGGAATGGGCGTGGGGGCAGGGTTTAATATGGTGTACTTAACCATGGGTGTGGAGCAATTTGGAACCAACTTGAGGGCTACTGCGGCAATTAGTATACCCAATATGGTTAGAGGGGCTTTGCCCTTAATTCTGTGGTTGTTCCGTAGCCTGCGCAGCTGGTCAGGCGAGTATTTGCAGGGTGCATGGTTAACGGGAATCTTGTTGTTTGGTCTTTCTATTACAGCTGCCTGGAAGATAAGGGAGTCTTATGGTCGAGACCTTGATTTTCTGGAGCGTTAAGCACCTTTTGGATTTCCCCAGCTAGCCTAATTTTTTCCCAAAAAGCTACGGCAGCCCCTCGGTATCAAAAAGGCTGCCGTAGATATCTATTCTAAAAACAATTTAAATCTGGTTGACTTTTTACATCCCCCATTTACCCTTCAAATACTGAATGGCCATTTGGTAGGCTTCTTTTGCGGCTGGTTCGTCGTATTTGGGGTTGGAGGGGTTGGCAAAGGCATGAGCAGCGTTAAAAATTTTGTAGTTCAGCGTTTTGCCTGCCGCTTTCATATTTTGGGCAAATTCTTCAATGATTTCTTTGGAGATACGCTCTTCTGTCGCAAAAATACCGAGTACATCGCATTGAAGGGGTGCTAGGGCGCTGGCCTCCCGAACAGGCATGCCGTAATACATGACGCATCCAATAGACTGATCTCCATGAGCGATGGCGGACTTCAGGGATAAACTTCCGCCGAAGCACCAACCTACCTGGGCAATTTGCGCTTTTTTACCGGCGTAACGAGCAGCTCCTTTTATGAGTTCCTGCAACCGCTCTTCTTTAGTAGTGGTCAACAGTTTTGCCGCTTCTTTGGGGTCGGAAGTGACTTGTCCATGATACATATCAATGGCCAATACGTTTACTTCCCCTTTTAGATCCTTATAAAATACATCGGATTGCTGTTTGATGTAGTCGTTCAAACCCCACCACTCCTGGTACACAAAAAGCCATTTATTGGATTTGGAGCTTGCTTTTACGAGGTAAGCATTCCCTTTTTCTCCTGTTTGGGTTTCAAATTGAATCATGGTGCCCATGCCTTCATACTCAAAAGGGAGCGGGCTTTCGTGAAGGGCTTGAAACGCAGGGTCATGGGCAAAAGCAGCCATGCTTTCTGGAGCAGGGGCATGGCACATGGCCATTGGTACAGCCTCTGGGGTATTTTCTTTTTCCGAAAAAGGAAAAAAAGTACCAATTAAACTGGTTAACGAAAGTAAAAAATAGGACAGCATGTTCTGTTGAGCAAAAAAGGTGATAGCAGAATGGTGTTTATATGAACATGGGATTAACTCCCTATGAATCCAAGTTGTTTAACAGGGGCTTCTTTTTTTTACGGAAACCGAAAGGACGTTGTCCCAGTTGGCGAAACAGTTGCACGGATCCTCCTGTTTGAAAGGCGACTTGGGAGTTGAGTGTGTCTCCGAATTGGTACGTAATTATTTTCGGTTGAAGTTCTAGTTTCCAATATTTTGCGATGGGAAGGCTGATGGGCATTCCAATAACTGCCCCCAATCGAGGCCTGAAGGGTAAGGGTTGGCTGCTGAGGTTGCATTGCTCTCCTCCATCTGAAAAATAAAAGACGGAGCCCACTCGACGAATCAAGGGTGTATTGGGTAAAAAGCCAAAGGAGACGCCCCAAATTTGACGTTTCCCCGGGAAATAAAGCAGCTCAAGCGGTGCGGCAAGGTAAAAATGCACTTCCGAAAAACGCGTAAATTTAGGTAAACTAGGGTCCGGTCGGTAACCCCCTGTTACAGGATCGAATTCGGAGGGCCACTGAACGGCATACTTATCGGAGCGCGTGCTTACTGCCAGGCCTAATAAACTGGCTTGCAAGTACCAGTGTGCGCTTAGTTGGGTCCGATAAGTGATTTGGTAATTGTTGGACCAGCGATTGGGTTGGCGTCCCCAAAACTGGGATGAGCTCAGGTGGGCATAGGAGGGAAGAATGCCCAAGCCTAGGAACTGCTGATCCTGTCCAAATCCACTAATTGGGAGGAGTAAAAGCAGGGTTGGAAAAAGGAGTTTTAATGGCATATCGGTCTCAAACATTAATAGTTAACTCTGGTGCTCTTCGCACCAACAGGCATCAGCAGGCACTTGTTCGGCCATTTTTTGCACTGGAATGGTCTTTTTAGTCAGTTTGGGGCCTTTCTTTGGGTAAATATCTTTAAGGTGAATCGTATCCCCATTCTCATCGAGCACTTGTAGTTGGTACCGGATTTGTACTGGGGTACCCACAGGAGCATAATAATAGATGCGCCAAGCGTCGGCTTCGCTGGCTCCAATACAACCATTGGATGCGGTTTTTCCCAATGTTTTTGGATTGGTGGTCGGGTGAATCAGTTGTCCGTATCGTATCCCATTAATTTCGGGTTCCAGCCATGGTATCAGCGGCATCTTTGTCTTGCGATGGTCATCCCGTTTGGTTTCTTTGAAGATTTTCATATCTACCGGGTCATAGAATACTGGATTTTTATTGACCCGAATAATCGTTCCTTGGCCGGTATGTGTACGCAGATCTACCACTGTTTTTGCCATTTCGAGGTATTTTTTTTCGTTTTTCCCTACTCGTATTTTGATTTTGTGCAAAAGACTATCTCCTTCAAGGAGTCGTAACTCGAAGGCCGGTAAATTGATGTCAATCCGGGTCTTGGCTATTTTTTCGGAGAGTATTCGCGCAGCAGTTGCGTTGGGAATCAGCAGGCTATCACCCGGGAGCAGCACTTCCAGTTCCCGTTGGTCGTACACAAATTCCCCTTGTGCCAGTCGAAGGTCATAATCAGTGGCCACCAGTCGGTCGAGGATCCAAGGGTTTGCTCTCAAGAGCAGGGGTTCGGTGAGTAAATACCCCGGTGTGCTGTCCACTTCCTGCAAGAACGTTTGAAGGAATGGAAAAAACGCTTTAATCTTAACCGGGTTTAGAATGGGAATTTTGGCGTAAGGCACCTCCATTTGTGCTTGGGTTGGGGTGCCAGGGGCGGTAGGGACCGCCTTTGGAGGGCTGCTGGTGCTGGATTGGCAGTGCAGGAAAATACCCGCTATTGGGATGGTCATCCAAAGTATGGAGCGATAAATCATACACAAAAATAGTGTATTGCCGAGGCTGGTGGTCAGTAATTTTTATTTTTCGAAAAAAAGAAAAGGTAGAATGGGTAGATGGTACGCGTGGAGGCATTGAGTAAAAACAGCTGTTCAGGTTTCGACCGAACCGAATCTGGAAATCATTGTTGGAGAAAAAGAAAGCGAACAAAATGACCTGCTTCATTTTGATATCGTCAGATGTTCCGCGTTTTTTTGGAACTTTGCCTCCGAGTTGGGTGGCCCTTTTCACCTTTACGGGGTGTGGGGGTGTCCAATGGAATGACCAAGCGTGTACCAAACGATGAAGATTTACCTAAACGACAGCCTGCGATTTATTCAAAAACTAACGATTGGTCGGCTTTGGAATGCTGGTCTGGTCTTTTCCTCCTATTATTTGACCCGGTGGCTAAAGCGTCCTATTCAGTGGGGATTGCCTATCACGATTAGCATGGAGCCAACGACCGCTTGTAACCTGCGTTGTCCTGAATGCCCTTCTGGGTTGCGGTCGTTCACACGGGAAACTGGAAATCTTCGAGAGGATTTTTTTAGGAAAACCTTGGATGAATTGCATCAGCGCTTGATGGTTTTGATTTTCTATTTTCAAGGCGAACCTTACATTAACCCAAAATTCCTGGAAATGGTCCGGTACGCCCATGAAAAAGGAGTTTATACCATCACCAGTACGAATGGGCATTTTTTAAATGAAGAAAATGCGCGGAAGACCATTGAGAGCGGGTTGGACCGCTTGGTGATTAGTGTAGATGGCACTACTCAGTACACCTATGCACAGTACCGGATAGAGGGTAAATTGGAGACCGTGCTGCAGGGCGCTCGGAATGTGGTCAAGTGGCGGAAAAAGCTAGGAAAAAAGCACCCACACATCATCTTCCAGTTTTTGGTAGTCCGCCCCAATGAGCACCAGATTCCGGAGATTTTTCGGTTGGCGAAAGAAATTGGGGTAGACGAGGTTAAATTGAAGTCCGCCCAGGTGTATGATTATGAAAACGGAAATCCTTTGATCCCGTTACAGGATAAGTATGCCCGCTACCGGCAGCAATCGGACGGCACTTGGAAAGTGAAGCATGCCTTGGCTAACCATTGCTGGAAACTTTGGCACGCCTGTGTAATTACTTGGGATGGACTGGTAGTTCCCTGTTGTTTTGATAAAGATGCCACCCATCGGCTGGGCGATTTGCGGGCCAGTAGTTTTAAGCAGTTGTGGCAGAGTCCTGCTTATGATGCCTTTCGCCGCAAATTATTGAAAGGGCGTGACCAGATTGATATCTGTACGAATTGTACCGAGGGATGTTCGCCCTACCGTTCCTAAATTCTGAGTCATTCGACTAAAGTCATTGTCTTTCCTGACTTGAATCATCTATTAACAAGGGGTTAATAGTGCATTTTGCAGCCGTTTTCAAGCAAAAAACGGCTTTTTTATGAAAATTATGCTTTTTCTCATTCTAATGAGCCTGATTCTGGCAGCGGGGTTTCTATTGGTGTACCTCTGGGCAGCTGGCAATGGACAATTTGAGGATGATTACACGCCCTCGGTTCGCATTTTATTTGACGACCCGCTTCCGGTGGAAGAGGAAAAAGAATAATTAAACGGCAAAACACTTATTACTCTACATTAATATGAGCAGAATTGAACAGTTTCATTATGACAACAAGATAGTACGCGCCTTCGGGATTGCGTCCTTCGTCTTTGGACTCGTAGGGATGTTGGTGGGTATCATTATCGCATTGGATTTAATCTACCCATCGCTCAATATGAGCCAGTACGGCATTCCGTATTTTTCTTTTGGCCGTTTGCGGCCTTTGCACACGAATGCGGTCATCTTCGCTTTTGTGGGCAACGGTATTTTCATGGGGGTATATTACTCCTTGCAGCGGTTATTGAAAGCGCGCATGTTCAGCGATGCGCTTTCTTGGATTCACTTTTGGGGATGGCAGGTAGTGATTCTGCTGGCAGCTGTTTCGTTGCCGATGGGCTTTACGACCAGCTCGGAGTATGCAGAATTGATTTGGCCGATTGATATATTAATTACCCTGGTTTGGGTGGTGTTTGGTATCAATTTGTTTGGGACCATCATCAAGCGCCGCGAATCCCACTTATATGTTGCGATCTGGTTTTATATAGCGACTTGGGTAACGGTAGCCGTGCTGCACATTGTTCGTAGTTTTGAGCTTCCATACTCGATTTTTGGAAGTTACACCTTGTTTTCGGGCGTTCAGGATGCGTTGGTTCAATGGTGGTATGGGCACAATGCGGTGGCGTTTTTCTTGACCACTCCGTACCTCGGATTGATGTACTACTTTCTTCCGAAGGCAGCAAATCGTCCCGTTTACTCTTATAAGTTGTCCATTATTCACTTTTGGGCATTGATCTTCATCTATATCTGGGCGGGTCCGCACCACTTATTGTACTCTTCTATGCCAGATTGGGTGCAGTCCTTGGGTACGGTCTTTTCCATCATGTTGATAGCACCTTCTTGGGGGGGTATGTTGAACGGTTTGTTGACCCTTCGTGGGGCATGGGACCGTGTTCGGCAAGATCCAATTCTGAAGTTTATGGTGGTGGCGATTTCAGCCTATGGTATGGCGACCTTTGAAGGTCCGATGCTGTCCATTAAGAGTTTTAATGCCATCAGTCACTTTACGGACTGGACCATTGCGCACGTGCACGTTGGGGCGTTGGGTTGGAACGGTTTTTTGACCTTTGCTGTGTTGTATTATTTGTGGCCACGTTTGTACCGCACGGAGTTGTATTCTATCAGATTGGCAAATACGCACTTTTGGTTGGGTACGCTTGGGATTGTATTCTATGCGGTTCCGCTCTATTTTGCGGGTTGGACCCAGGCGATGATGTGGAAGCAGTTCACACCAGAGGGCATGTTGCAATGGGGTAATTTTTTGGATACGGTGACTCAATTGATTCCGATGTACGCCATGCGGGCAATTGGAGGCACTTTGTTCTTCGTGGGTACCATTTTAGGGGTTTACAACCTCGTTAAAACGGCACAACAGGGTTCATTCCTGGCAGAGGAAGCGGCGGAAGCTCCCGGACGTGCCATCGGACCAGCGCCTACAGAAGCAGGTGCTTATTGGCACAAGTGGATTGAAGGCCGTCCGATACAGATGTTGTTGTACAGCACCATTTTGATTGCTATCGGGGGTATTGTGCAGATTGTTCCAATGGTATTTATTGAAAGCCAGGTTCCCAAAATCTCGACGGTAAAGCCTTACACCCCTCTTGAGCTGGAAGGCCGTGATATTTATATCCGGGAAGGATGCGTAGGTTGCCACTCCCAAATGGTCCGTCCATTCCGCAGTGAAACCGAGCGGTACGGGGAGTACTCCAAGAGTGGAGAATATATTTACGATCGCCCCTTCCTTTGGGGAAGTAAGCGTACAGGTCCAGATTTGTTGCGGGTCGGTGGTAAGTACCCAGATAGTTGGCACTACAATCACATGATGGATCCAACCTCTATGTCACCAGGTTCTATCATGCCGGCGTATCCTGCTTTGTTGGATGCCCAGGTGGATTACAGCGATTTAGGTCCAAAGATCAATGCCTTGCGCAAGTTGGGTACACCGTATCCTGCCAAGTTTGAGGAAGTAGCGGTGGAGGAAGCCCAGAAGCAGGCAAAAGCCATTGCTACCCGTTTGGCAGAACAAGGCGTTAAAGACAGCAACATCGAGAATACCGAAATGATTGCTTTGATCGCCTACTTGCAGCGCTTGGGTACCGACATCAAAGTGAAATAATTTTTAACGATTAAAAAAGTCCGTAAACCATGTATAAATACTTGCTTCAGTCCGTTGACGGAATACAGTCGTTTGGAATATTCACCTTGGTGCTCTTTTTCAGCGTTTTCTGTATCGCCGCGATTCGTGCTTTTTTGGGAGATAAAGAAGAAATGAACCGCATGGCAGAAATGCCGCTTCGGGACGAATAAAACGAAACACCTAACGCACAACCATAAATATCTAATTCAATGAGATCACGCCAATTTTTCATACTCATGATGGCTCTGCTCGTCGCAGCACCCATTTGGGGGCAGTCTGCGGCTGCGGCAGCAACCGCAAAAGCGGATGGGGTTACTGAGTTTAGCCATATCATGACCTGGGTACTGGTCACTGCCGCGTCCCTGATGGTCGTTCTGGGCATTGTCTATATGCTCTGGGTGAATAAATTTATGTACCAACGGATCCTCCAACTGGAAGCACAAAAAGCTGGGCTTTCTTTGCCAGAAGAAGTTGCCGAACTGGAGGGGGAGGATTTCTGGACGAAGTTCCGCAAAAAATACTGGGAGGATGCTGTTCCATTGGAACGGGAAGGTGAAATTCTTTCTCATCATGACTTCGATGGAATCCGCGAGTTGGACAATAGCTTGCCACCGTGGTGGGTCAATATGTTCATCGTAACCATTATCTGGTCGGTGGGCTACTTGTATTACTACCACTTTGGGGGGAATGGCCCTTCCCAAGAGCAAGAGTACAACAAGGAGGTGGAAACCGCCCGAAAGGAAATCGCTATGGCCCTTGCAGGACAAGCAAATAAGGTGGATGAATCGTCCGTAACGGTAATCACCGATGCTAGTGCCCTGAGTCAAGGGGAGGTAGTATTCAATGCCAACTGCGCTGCCTGCCACGGAAAAGCCCTGGAGGGCGGAGTAGGCCCTAACTTGACCGACGAGCACTGGATCCACGGAGGTGGTGTAAAGAATGTCTTTAAAACCATTAAATACGGGGTTCCAGAAAAAGGAATGATCGCTTGGCAAGCACAAATCGGCCCCGGTGATATGCAGAAACTAGCTAGTTACATCATAAGCAAAGTCGGATCTAATCCACCCAACGCGAAAGCTCCACAAGGGGAGAAATGGGTAGAGGCCACTACGGCAGATACCACTTCAACTGCCCCTCCAGTGACCGGAAAATAAACGACCGGTGGACTTTGCTCCATCTTCTATAACCTTCTACTTCACGCTCTCCAGCAGGGTACTTTTAGAACGTACCGTCTGGTATTCTCTGGAGAGCAGGGGAAGAAGAAAAAAGTCGCCCCCCTACAAACTAACGGTTCCACTAAGCAGCTTATCCTTATCAATTCAAGTTCGATTCAAAAAATAAACACCATGGCAACCCATTCTGACTTGTTGCAAAAAATGGAGGAAGATACCGAAGCCTACCGAGATTCCATCGCTACCGTCGATCAAGATGGGAAACGGATTTGGCTCTATCCCAAAAAGCCCTCCGGACGCTTTTACAATGCCCGGACCATCGTAAGCCTGATTTTCCTCGCCGTTTTTCTGGTTTTTCCATTTATCAAGCACAACGGGGAACAGTTGTTTCTCTTTAATGTCTTGGAGCGTAAGTTCATTTTCTTCGGAATCTTGTTTACGCCTCAGGATTTTCACCTGTTCGTGCTAGTGCTGCTCACGTTTTTTGTGTTTATCATCCTTTTTACCGTTGTTTTTGGTAGGTTGTTCTGTGGCTGGGTATGCCCCCAAACCGTCTTCATGGAAATGTTTTTTCGGCGAATCGAATACTGGATTGAAGGGGATGCCGGAGCGCAGCGCAAGTTGGATGCCTCTCCATGGACCGCAGAGAAAATCCGGAAAAAAACCCTTAAACACCTGGTCTTTTTCGCCATCTCTTTTGTCGTATCTAATTACTTTCTGGCCTATATCATTACGATGGACGAGGTCCTCAAGATTGTGCGGGAACCAGTTACCCAACACTGGGGTGGCTTTTTCGCTATTCTTGGTTTTTCTGGGGTTTTTTACGGGGTGTTTGCCCGGATGCGCGAGCAGGTTTGTACCACGATTTGTCCTTATGGACGCCTTCAAGGGGTGCTGCTGGTAAAGGAATCTATTGTCGTAGCCTACGATCATAAAAGAGGAGAGCCTAGGGGAAAACTCAAGAAAAATCCAGTTGAGCAAATTCGAGCATCGGTTCAAGGGGACTGTATCGATTGCAAGCTCTGCATCGCTGTTTGCCCAACTGGAATTGATATTCGAAATGGAACCCAGTTGGAGTGTACTAACTGTACCGCCTGCATCGATGCTTGCGATCAGATTATGGAAAAAGTAGACAAACCGAAAGGATTGATTCGCTACGATTCTGAAACAGGTATCAACAGTGGGGTTCGCCGAATTTTTACGCCTCGTGTGTATGCCTACAGTTTTGTACTGATGGCTTTATTAGCACTTGATGTGGTCTTGATTGCTAACCGAGGAATGATTGAAAGTATCATTCTTCGCTCACCTGGACAACTTTATCAAGAAAAGGACGCAGAGCATATTACCAATCTGTACACCTATAAGTTGATCAACAAATCTGGCAAGGATTTGCCTTTCGAACTTAAATTGAAGCAACCAGAAGGGAAAATTGAATTTGTGGGGCAATCGCATGATCAGCTTAAAAAAGACAAAGTGGCTGAAGGCGCTTTCTTTGTGAATATGCCTTTGAATCAATTGAACGGCCGAAAAACGGAATTGGAAATAGAAGTAATCAGCAATGGTAAAGTCATCGACAAAGTGACGACCAATTTTATGGGACCTAACAAATAATGAATATGATAAAATTTAATTGGGGAACCGGAATTGCCTTGGTGTATGCCACATTCGCGATTGGCATGGTAACCATGGTGCTGATCTCAACCACACATGACCCCGGTTTGGTACAGAAAGATTATTACGACCTGGATTTGAACTACCAGGAGCACCTTAATGGCAAACAAAATACCGCGGCATTAGAAGTGAAGCCTGCCGTTTTGTACGATGAAACACAGAAAATGGTGCTGATCCAGCTGCCTGCAGGGATGACTGCTACCGACGGAAAGGTAAAGCTTTACCGCTCCGCCTCCGTGGCCGATGACCAATACTTGGAAATTGCTGGAAAAAGTCTGATCCAAATTCCGGTCCAATCAAAAGTAGGGGGGCGTTGGCATGTGGAGCTGAATTGGGTAGCGGCTCAGAAAAATTATTACTACGAAACCGCCATTTTAATCTAATTTAAGATGCTTCCTGCAGTACTCCTCGGATTGGCAGGCAGTTTGCACTGCCTAGGTATGTGTGGCCCCCTTCAACTGGCGTTGATAGGGGGGGGTACCGGGCGGCCTTGGCTTCGTAGCTTGGAATATCAGATTGGAAGAATCCTGACCTACAGTGGACTCGGTGTTTTTTTTGGATTAGCAGGAAAGGCAATCGCTCTTGCTGGTTTGCAGCAGGCTCTTTCGCTGTTTGCTGGGTTTTTTATGGTTGCCTTTGCGCTTCTTGCTTGGCGGTTAGAACGGTTGCTACATCGCTGGACCCTTCTGCAGCGATGGTCTGCCTGGCTTCAGCAGCACATGAGTAGCCTACTACGACACCACCCTGATGGTGCCTCCTTTTCCTTTGGCCTTTTAAATGGATTGGTTCCCTGTGGATTGGTTTATGCCGCTTTAGCAGGAGCCATCGCTATGTCGGATCCCCTTGAAGGGGCCGCATTTATGTTCTTTTTTGGTATGGGAACCCTACCCTTAATGGTGGGCGCTACCCTAGTAGGCTCCCGGTTTAACGCGGTCATCCGAGCTCGATTTCGGTACATACAACCGATTTTACTAATAATATCAGGCGCTTTGTTGATACAAAGAGGCCTACAGCTTGATTTAAGCTTGTTTAATTCGGCTGTTCCGCCTGCAAATTTGGATTGTCACTAAACGCTTTCCCCCCTTTTAGTGGTTTGTCAAATAATTGCCCAAACGGCAAAGGCTCTTTCCTTTCCTTCCAAGGGTCGCACGTACGAAGCATTTGCAATGGTAGTTTTTTTTCAAAACAAACAAACAACCAATCGCATGTATTACCTTTACCGCAACCATTTTCAGGGATGAGGTTATACAATCGGGAAATTGGATTTTTTGCACTGTTGTTACTGGGAGGACAATGGGCACAGGCGCAGCAACTGGCGCAGTACGCTGGTTGGCTGAACAACCCCTATTTATACAACCCAGCTGCTGCAGGATTGGATGAAACCTTGGTTGCCAACGGAATCTACCGCAGTCAGTGGGTGGACTTAGAGGGGGCTCCGGTAAGTCAGCACTTGGATGCGGCCATTCCGGTTCGATTTATCAGCAGTGGGGTCGGCATCAAATTGGACAATGACCAATTGGGGCCTCACCAAACTACCCAGGTAATGGCCAGTTACAGTTATCAGCGCTGGTTGGGTCCAGAAGGTCTTATTTCTATTGGAATCAGTGCTGGGATGCAGCAATATAGTTTGGATGGCCGAAAATTGCGCAGTCCACAGGGTAGTTACCAAGATCCCTCTTTTCAGCACAACGATCAATGGTTACCCGAGGGCAGAATATCTGCTGCTGCACCAGTGGCGGAGGTAGGGGTATATATGGAGTGGCGTAACTGGCAAGCCGGTATGGCAGCACTGCCTGTCTTTGCACCGCAATTAAGTAAAAGCCAGGGGGAAGGTCGATTCCGCTTACAACCAGAACGGCATTACGTGTTGCAGGTTGGATACCAGCAGCCTGTAGGGGAGGACATAGAGCTTCGCTCGGGCGCTTTGGTCAAAACCGATGGGAAGGTTACCCAGTTCGAAGGGGCTTTTCAGGCGGTTTACCTTGAAAAATTCTTGGCAGGCGTCGGTTTTCGAGGATTAACAACCAATTCCCGCGATGCTATCATGGGCTATTTAGGAATGCGCCTCAATGAAAAGACCCTCTTACTCTATGCGTACGAATGGCCATTATCTGGTTTAGGCGCCGTGAATCGCGGCAGCCATGAGATTGGATTGCAGTATCGGTGGGGGCCTCCCGTTGGAGCTGGTAAATTACCTCCGGTGATCAATAATCCCCGTTTTCGCTAGGAGTTTATCTTTTGAATTCTACTCTAAATGTTAAAATTTTGAGGGTTTAATACGAAAAAAGGGCCTGTTTTCGTTCAAACCTCACTACTTTTGGCCATTGAAAATATTTTCAGACAATTTTTTTTCGCATCATTTGTTTGCATACAACCTAATCATCTACCTTTACGGCTGATTTTTTTAAACCGAACAAATTTAGTAGGTAACTTTACACGGGTGTTCAACATGAAACAACTACAAAAATCGCTTCTGCTTCTCAGCTTTTTCGCGGCAATCCTGTCCTCTTGCGGCCGCCAAGAAGGAGGTCAACTCGTTGGTGTGCTCGACCGTCCGAAATGGAGAGGTGTTAATCCTTACGGAATGCTCTACATTCCATCCGGAACTTTGCACGTGGGCGCAGGTGACGAGGATCTTAGCAAACAAATGGTTGCTCGTCCAAAAGCCATCTCTATTCAAGGCTTTTTTATGGACGAAACCGAAATTACCAACAACGAGTATCGTCAGTTTGTTCAATGGGTTATTGACTCATTGGCACACGAAACCCTTCAACACTATGTGGAGGATGAAGGCGATGGTTCTGCTGACAAGCAGCTCATCGACTGGGAAGAGCCCATCGATTGGGAGGAAAGTGCACAAGAACTTGAAGATCTCTTCTTCCAGGGCAATGAGCGCTTCTCCGGAAGAAAAGAATTAAACACCAGCAAACTGGTTTTTGAAATGCAGTGGCTGGATTGGCAGAAAGCGGCACATGACCGCAATGCTAACCGTACTTCCCACCTGAAGAAAGAAAAAGTAAAAATCTATCCAGACACATTGGCTTGGGTACGTGACTATGCGTATTCTTACAATGAGCCAATGACTCGTAACTACTTCTGGCACCCTGCCTTTGACGAGTATCCTGTGGTGGGTGTAAACTGGAAAATGGCAAAGGCTTTCACGTATTGGAGAACCAAACTTTGGAACATGTACCGTGGAATCGATGAGCCTATGTCAGAAGACTTCCGTTTGCCAACAGAGCATGAGTGGGAATGGGCAGCTCGCGGTGGACGCGAATTAGCTCCTTATCCATGGGGTGCTTATTACACTCGTAACGCGAAAGGCTGCTTGTTGGCAAACTTCAAGCCTGGCCGTGGTAATTATCCTGAGGATGGTGGCTTGTATACCGTACCTGTTGATAAGTACTATCCAAACGACTACGGTTTATTCTGTATGTCTGGTAACGTGTCAGAGTGGACGGAGACTGCATACTTCGAGAATGCGTACTCTTTCATGCACGATTTGAACCCAGATATCCGTTACGATGCTAAAGACGAAGATCCAATCACCTCTAAGCGTAAAGTAATTCGCGGTGGATCGTGGAAAGATGTAGCCTTCTTCTTACAGACCGGTTCTCGTTCTTGGGAGTATCAAGACACTACGAAGTGCTATGTTGGTTTCCGTTGTGTGTTGGCATTTCTTGGCCGTTCTATCAACGATTTCTAATTAGACCATTAGTAATAGTACCCTGTCAGGGAGGAAGCATTCCTTAATCCTTCCTTCCTGACTGGGTATGCAATTCGCCTGATAACAAATAAAATACTTGTTCTCCAGGCCCTGATTTGAGTAATTCGAACCCTTACATTGGACGTTCATTAGGAATTTATTTGCAATTGGATAAATTTTCTTTAACATTCAAATCAGATTTTTACATTTGCAGCGTTTAAAAAATTCAATCCGTTTTTATTTGCTTTAACCCAGTCTTAAACTGCTAAAAAGTTACATTTCACAATGAGTTTCGTCAAATCTAAAGGTTTCAAGTACCTCAAAAACTTGTTGATTGGTGTAGGTGCTGCTTTCGTTCTAGCCGGCGCTTTATTCAAGTTGGAATCTTGGCCATATGCCTCTGAATTCCTGATTCTTGGAATGGGTATCGAGATTTTCATCTTCCTTATGTTGGGTATCCTGGGTCCTGATCCAGATTACTACTGGGATAAGCTTTACCCAGGTCTTTCTGACTACAATGCTCGTTTGCAGCCAATTTCTGGTGGCGGTGCGCAGCAGAACGAAGAGTTCATACCTTTGCACGGTGACGTTGTTGAGCGTCAGTTAGGTGGAATGTTAACTGAATTACAGTCCATGTCAAAAAGCATGGCTTCCTTGAAGGCGCTTCAAGAAGTTGATTTCTCTGGCACACAGGAGCAAATCAAGTCCATGAGCAATTTCTACACAAAAATGAATGAAGCAATGGCTGATATGTCTAAGTCTGCAGAAGATGTAAAGGCATACAAAGATCAGCTTTCTGCTCTTAATAAAAACTTGGGCTCTTTGAACACCGTGTACGGCAACATGCTTTCTGCAATGTCGAACATTGGTCGCCAATAATTGACATAGTTAATCGGATCCGGTTCATTTAACCGGTAAGTTTAAAAACAAGTATCATTCAAACTTAAAACGTAAAAAACTATGTCAATACCAAAGGAGCCGCGGCAGCTGATGATCAACCTGATGTATCTGGTGCTGACCGCGCTGCTGGCCCTCAACGTATCGGCCGAGGTAATGAATGCCTTCTTCTCCCTAGATAAAGGCTTGAAGAATAGCCGCAGCATCGTTGAGCGCAATAATGAGCAACTGCTACAAGGGATCAACAAACAGGCCGATGCCTACAAGAACCCTAACAACGAAAAATACCGCGAGAATGCGAAAAAGGCAATGCAAATCGCTGCTGATTTCTCTGCCTATATCGATGCGGTGCGTGATACTCTCTTTCAAGTAGCAAAAGGTCCATCTAAAGATGACCCATCTATTCCGAAAGATATCCGTAACAAAGACGTTACTACTCGTATCTTTATCAATGAAGGTATGGGATTCCGTATCCAAGATCGGATCGAGAAGACCCGCGCAGAATTGTTGGCTTTGGCTGATGATAATGCAGCGGTAGCCTCTGCCCTTCCATTGGTACTGGATTCTTTGCCAGCTAACACCAAAATGAATAGCTGGGCAGAATTTAAGTTCAAACAAATGCCAGTAGCAGCTGTGTTCCCTATCTTAGGTAAGATCCAGTCAGATGCCAAAAACTCAGCAACCGCAGTCTTAAATTACTGCGCTGAAAAAGTTGGTGGAACAGAAATCAAATTCGATGCGTTCCAACCAGCAATTTCTGCTGAGAAAAGCTATGTGATTTCTGGTGACCGCTATGCAGCAGACGTATTTTTGAGTGCCTACAGCACGCAGGCAGACAATATCAGCATCAATGTAGGTGGAAGCTCTTTAGCTATTAAAGATGGTGTAGCTCGCTATGAGGTGGGTACCAGCGGAGTTGGTGAGCGTTCATACAACGTAAGCATCAATGTGAAAAACCCATTGACAGGTGAACTCAAAAATTACAGCAAAGAGTTCAAATACGAAGTAGGCCAACGTTCTGTGGCGGTCTCTTTGGACAAAATGAATGTGTTTTACATTGGTGTGGACAACCCTATTTCAGTATCTGCAGCGGGTGTTTCCTCTAACGATGTGAAAGTAGTTGGCAGTGGTGGTGGTATCTCCATATCTCCTAACGGAGGCGGCAAATACACCGTACGCGTTACCAACCCAGGTGATGCCACTCTTACTGTCTCTGGTGGGGGTGCTTCGCAGACCTTCAATTACCGCGTAAAGCGTATTCCGGATCCTACTCCATTGTTGGGTGCTCAGCACCGTTCCAAAGCAATGGGTAACGGTGAGTTCAAAGCTCAATCTGGTATTGCAGCGGTTTTGGAAAACTTTGACTTCGAAGCAAAATGCGAAGTGGTTGGTTTTGAAGCTACCTACTTGAAGAAGCGTCAAGATCCATCTCCTGAAATTCCGAACGCAGGCCCTCGCTTCAATGAGAAAGTATTGAGCTTTGTGCGTGCAGCAGGTCCCGGCGACCAGTATTTCTTTGATAACATCAAGGCTCGTTGCCCTGGAGATGCTCAACCACGTAACTTGGGTGGTTTGGCATTCAAGATCCGATAAAATAGTTCCTGGGTTTGGATTGAATTTGCCCAAGGGCTAGTACAATCCAAACCCTTTCAACAAATTTTCTAATAAAAACAATTTGCGAGTCATGCAAAACTTCTTAAAGTGGACTTCCCTTTGTCTTTTTATGGCTACGATGCCGTTGGCAATAATGGCCCAAGATCCAGAAGAGATTGAGGTAGAAGAACAAACCGAGGTGAGCGAGCCGATGTCAGGTGATATGCCGATCGATGACGTGGTAAAAAAAGAGGTGATGGCCCAGCGCCGTGTCCTTGCTTACCAGCCGATTCGTGAAAGCGATATCTTCTGGGAAAAGCGCGTATGGCGTATTGTAGATGTTCGCGAGAAAATGAATCTCCCGTTCTCCTACCCAGAAGCGCCTTTCTTCAAAATGCTCTCTGATGCAGCTACAAAAGGTGAACTACCTGTTTACAGCACCGAAGATGATAAATTTACCAAGCGCCTTAGCACCAATGATGTACTGGGTATGTTGTCAAAGACCGATACGGTTATGACGTTCGACCCTGAAACGTACGAAGAAAAAGTGCAAATCGTTCGGAATGATATCAACTGGGAAGACGTTAAGCGTTTCCGTATCAAAGAAATTTGGTTCTTCGATAAAGAAACATCTACCATGAACGTTCGTGTAATGGGTATCGCTCCTCTCATTGACGTAAAAGATGAACAGGGTAATTTCCGTTTCGAACGTCCTCTTTTCTGGGTGTACTACCCACAGGCCCGCGAAATGTTCGCTCGCCAGCGCGTGTTCACTCCTGGTGGAAATACCAACGCATCCATCTCTTGGGAAGACCTTTTCGAAATGCGTCAGTTCGCTTCTTATATCTACAAGGAGTCCAATGTTTATGACCGCAAATTAGAAGAATACCTGACTGGTGTAGATCTGTTGATGGAGTCTGAAAAGATCAAAAATGAGATTTTCAACTTTGAACACGATCTTTGGCAGTATTAATTAAAGCTACAGAGTGCTTTAATAAAAAGCCGCCCCATACCCGGGGCGGCTTTTTTTATGCAGTAAATTGGTGCTTTGATCTAAAAATTTGGCCCATTCGCTAAATCTATTGTTGCTTTGTAGTCGTATCCGCTATGCAAGTAACCCACTCTTTTCTCGATCGAATTTACGAATTCCTCTCTCGTAGGGTCGCTTATCACCTGCTTTTTTGGCTGGTGGTGTATAGCACCCTGTTATTCCTCGATTATGGGCAAAACCAAAACGTTGGGTTGGCGTTGGCAAATGAAAGCATTACCCTCGTTTTTTATTTACTAATCGCTTATACCAATTTATTGTACCTGATCCCCCGGTGGATGCGAAAGAGCATTCCTATGTACCTCCTCTTATTAATTGGCTTTAGTGTGCTGATTACCCCTATTCAGGTGCTTACCCTTTTCCTACTTCTTTCTGGATACGTCAACTTTCAAGCAGCCCTGATTCAACAGCAGCCTCTTTTTTTGCTCGGAAACATATCGCTTGCCCTTTTGACCACCGTTCTTCATATCATCATGGACTGGTGGCGGTACCAACAAGAAAAAAAGGAACTAATTACCCGGACCATGGAGAGTGAACTGCGTCTACTAAAGAGTCAGATCAATCCTCATTTTCTATTCAATACACTGAATAACCTTTATGCACTCACCCTCAAAAAAAGCGATCTGGCCCCTGAAATCGTCCTTAAGTTGTCGGAAATTATGCGTTACATGTTGTACGAATGTAACGAACAACAAGTTCTCCTTAGCAAGGAGATACAATACTTGAATAATTACTTGGACCTTGAACGGCTTCGGCAACCCGAAGGCGCCTCTATTCAATTTGAGGTGGAGGGGCAGGTTAGCCACCAATTAATCGCCCCCCTTTTGTTGGTACCCTTTGTGGAAAATAGCTTTAAACATGGTTTGAACCACCAAATCAATGGGGGAGGGTATGTGCACCTCAAGCTGGAAGTAGCATTTGATCAGCTGGTATTTGTAATTGAAAATGCAAAATCTGGGCATTTGCCTGCCGTATCGTTTAATCGAAGCGGAGGAATTGGCTTGGTCAATGTTCGTCAACGATTACAATTACTTTATCCAGATCGCTATCATCTTGAAATTAAAGATGAACCTAATTTGTATCGGGTTAGCTTATACCTCGATCTTGAAAAGACTTAGTCGTCTCCTTTTCTAATTTGTGTGTTTCCATTGAAATACCTACCTTATGGTGAAATTTACGTCACCATGAATACGCTTAAATGGAGGTCCCTCTGGTCTGTCCTCGGGCTGTTGGGTGTTGTTGGAATCAGTTGTCAACACGCTTATTATGCCCCCGCGTTGCCCTTGGCACCTACGTTTGAACAGCGGGGTGACTGGATGCTTTCGACGGGTGTTGGTACTCAGGTACAAGCACAGGTGGGGGCAGAGATGAAAGCTGGGTATGCTTTTTCTAATCACCTTTTTGGGGCTGTTGAAGGGGGCTTGGCCGGGGGTAAGCAAACAAACCTCAATGAGGGAAGGGGCCAATATATTGGTTTCGCTGGAGGTTGGTACTACCCCCTCCGCTCGCGAGGAGGCAATAATTGGTTGTTTACACTTCCATTTGCTTTTCAGGTGGCTCGAACAGAGCATTCCTATTATTCCTTAAATTATTTTCAGTCTCCAACGCCCTATTTTAGTGGGACTACGCAACACCGCTTTCGTAAAAGCAGCTTTGAACCCGGTGTTACGTATTTGGGAAGTCGGTTTCATTTTCACACCTCTATTCGGTTGGGGGCTCTGCGGTATTTTGGTTTATTGGACAACTTAAGTGCCGCTACGTCGGGATGGCGGGAATCTTTTCCCACTTTGTATCGGGTTTTCCCCGTGATGGAACCTTGTTTTGCGCTCACTTACGGGGACAATCAATGGAGAGTGCAGCTAAAATGGGTTTATTCCTTTCCCAGCTACTCCTTTAATTCCTTTGATCGAACGGTGGGAATTGGTTTAGTCCTTTATCCTCGCGGGAACAAAGGACCAGGTATAGCGCAGTAATGTAGGTCGGTGTTGTTACCACTTAGTTGATGATTTCGATTTGATTTACTTAAAATATTACCTTATGATGCTCCTTAACACTCATTTTTTTCGATTTGGGGCAATTCTCTTGCCGTTCCTATTTTCTGGATGTAGTCATTATTATTACGCGCCTTCGCTTCCTCTTTCTCCGGGTTTTCAGGAGCGAGGCGACGTGATGCTGATGGCAGGAGGTGGTATTCAGGTCCATTCATCAGGAGGGGAGATCAAAGGTGGGTATGCTTTTTCTAATCATTTTTTTGGAGCATTGGAAGCAGGATTTTTCGAAGGGAGTGAATACTTGGGCAATGATGGAAAAGGTCGCTTTCTGGGTGCGGCTGGCGGTTGGTATCATTTGTATGAAAAAAGTCAAGGTATAGGCTGGCTTTTTTCGGCCCATTTGGCGCTTCAGCAGTCAAGAGCAGAGAATAGTTTTTCAGAGGAAAAGTATGTTACAGGAGTGGGTCCGGTGTACTTGGGTCAAACGGATATGCGTTTTCGGAAGTATTACCTCGAACCGGGCGTAGCTCTATTATCGCGGTATGTTCAGCTGCACGCCTCTTTGCGTTTAGGCGCCCTTCGCTACTTTGAGTTAGATTCAGATTTGAAACCACCGTTTGGTGTTGTTTTGGAGGGTTTCCCAGATCTAGACCGTATTTATTCAGTGATTGAACCTGGTTTATCTTTAAATTTTGGACGTCGCAACGGACAGTTTCAATTAAAATGGGTACAGGTTGGTCGTAAGTATCCATTTTCGGTAGCGGAAAGTAGTATTGGTCTTACTTGGGTGTTATATCCCAATCGGTTTTTCCAATAATAGCATTCATGGAGGTAGGTGCTTATAGAAAAAAAGAGCCCGCCCTGGAAAACAGAGCGGGCTATATAAGTTATCTAATAACTAGGTATTTTACTCTTTAAAGAGCGAGTAGGGCACTTTTTCAGCGGCTTCTCTATAGGTTTTCCATTGGGTCCCCAGAACTGCATCGATGCGTTGAAGGAGCTGGTTGGTGGCATCTTCTACTTTTTTGATCGCTAATTGGGCGGTTGGGCTTGGTGGACCGTAGCTGTCTTCGATATAACCCCGTGCCTGCCAGAAGTAGGAGTTGAGCTCCTCTGGATTCCGTTGGATTCCCTTGACATTTTCTTTTTGGGAAAAGAACACGTTTTTGAGGACAGAGACAGAGTCTTTGAGGGCGCTGCCGAGTTTGAGTGCCTCTTTTTTAAGGCTATCGGGTACATTTACCCATTGGCTCTCTACAAGGTTGATGGTTTTTTCAGCGTCTTTTAATCGCTGATAGGCCTTTGTAGCTTTTTCTGCGGTTTGGTTAAAGGAGCGAAGGGCCTCCATTCGGGCAACCCGTACATCCATCGGCTCTGGCATGCGGGGATCATCCAACACCTTTATTTGGGTAGAGTCTAGGTTTTCACCTAGTTTGACGACCACTTTATACGTTCCGGGCAGAGCGGAGGGCCCATTCCCGGGTTCTAGTTGATCCTTGTCTGGTTCGCGGTTGCTTGGGAATGCGGCTCCTTTGGTATCCAGGTACCAATTGATCGAGGTAAAGCCGGTATCGACCTCTGTTTTAAAACGACGGATGGTGTCACCCTTCATATCGATAATCCAGACAGTGGCTTTTTCTTTTTTATCACCACCGCGACCGCGACCTCTTCCTTGTGCTGGTTTTTCTTCCTTTTTTTCTTCCTTTTTGGAGGTATTCTCTTCTTTTTTCTGTTTTTTCACCCAGACTGGAATTTGTCCATAGGGTGATTTATTATCTCCTCGATAGGTTTCATCCCCTACGAAACGGGCGCCTTTGTAGGAGGTGTAGTTCGCGAGGATGGCATCTTGAGGGGTAAAGAGGACGAGGGGTTTTTCGAGGATAGAAGCGCCTTCTGCCGCAATTTTGCGGAGCGGGGAGAGGTTGTCAAGAATCCAGATAGCCCGGCCGAAGGTACCCAGAACAAGGTCGGCGGTGGTGGGGTGGATTTTCATATCCTGGACGGGAACGGATGGAAACTGTTCCATGTTCCACTGCTGCCAATTATTTCCATAGTCGGTACTGTAGCAAAGTCCTTGATCGGTTCCGAGGAACAACAGTTTAGGTTCAACTGGGTCTTGGACTACGGAAAGACAGAAACTACGCACGTTTTTAGGAGAGGTTAGTCGTTTCCATTTTTTCCCAAAATCCAGGGTATGGTAGAGGTAGGCATCCCAGTCGTTTTGCCGGTAGTTATTGACGACGACGAAGGCTTCTCCGGCATTTTTAGTGGAAACTTCGATTTGCGCGATCCAGGCTGCTTTGGGGCAGTCAGGAAGTCTATCCGCGAAGTTTGTCCAGGTTTGCCCTCCATCTCGGGTAAGTTGGACGTTCCCATCGTCGGTGCCGACCCAAATGGTGTTCTTATCTACCGGGCTGGGAGCGATTGCGATAATGGTGCAATGGTTTTCGGCATTGGTAGCATCGATGGTGAGGCCTCCAGAAATATCCTGGTGCATTTTGGAGGTATCGTTGGTGGTAAGGTCGGGGGATAAGATCTGCCAGTTTACACCAAGGTCGGGAGAGTAATGTAGGTGTTGTGATCCAAAGTAGAGGCCGTGGTCGCGGTGAGGGTCTTGGGCGATACCAGCATTCCAGTTCCAGCGTAATTTTTTTCCCTCGGGGTGCAGCGGTTGTATAAACGTATTTTTTCCAGTAATTCGATCGATATGCGCTAAGTTACCCCCTTGTGACATCGCAAACATCCAGCGTGGGTTATCGCGTTGTGGCACTACATCAAAGCCGTCTCCGAAGTAGACCTCCTGCCATTCGCTGTTACGGAGTCCACTGGAACTCCATACGGCGGAGGGGCCCACCCAGGAGCCATTGTCTTGAAGTCCTCCATAGATATTGTAGGGCGTTTCATTATCCAGGTTGATGTGGTAGAATTGTCCGACAGGAATATTGTCTGCATAGCGCCAAGTTGCTCCCCCATCGAGGGTTATGTTAAGTCCCCCGTCGTTCCCGTTGATGATGTGTTTGCTGTTTTTAGGATTGATCCAAAACGCATGGTGGTCGGGGTGGATTTTCCAATAGTTCACCCAGCCATCGAAGGTTCTACCGCCATCAATTGATTTGGTGATTTGGGAGTGAACGGAGTAGAGGGTGTTTTCATCGGATGGATCTACATAGAGCTCATGGTAATAAAAGGGGCGGTCTCCTTGGTTTTTGTCCGCCATTTTCCGCCAGTTAAAGCCTCCGTCTGTGCTTTTGTACAGCGCATTTTCTTTGGCTTCAACCAGGGCATAGATGGTTTTTGGGTTGCTGGCGGCTATGGCCAGGCCAATTCTGCCCAGGTTTCCTTCAGGGAGTCCGTCTTTTTCAGTTCGCCGTTCCCAGGTGGTTCCTCCATCAAAGGTGATGTAGAGACCGGAACCTTTTCCTCCGCTGTTAAAGAACCAAGGGTCGCGTTTGTATTCCCACATGGCTGCGACCAGTTTATTAGGGTTACTGGGGTCGGCTACTAAATCTGCGCAGCCGGTCAGGTTATTAACGAACAAGGATTTCTGCCAGGTTTTCCCGCCATCGGTTGTTTTGAAGACCCCGCGCTCCTCATTTGGGCCATAGGCAGACCCTATGACCCCTGCCCAGATGATTTCTGGGTGGTCGCGGTGAATGACAATCCGGTGGATTGCTCTGGAGTTTTGAAGCCCCATGCAGACCCAATTTTTACCGCCATCGATGGAGCGGAAGATGCCGGCTCCAAAATTCTGTGAGTTTCGGGGATTACCCTCCCCGGTCCCCACCCAAATTTCATCCGGGTTGTGGGGGTTGATAGCGATCGACCCGATGCTCTGAGTAGGGGCTTTGTCAAAAATGGGGCTCCAGTTGGTGCCTCCGCTAGTACTCCTCCAGACACCTCCGGAGGCGGCACCGGCATAGATGATTTGGTCGTTTGTAGGATCGACCGCTAATGCAGTGATGCGGCCCGACATGGCAGCTGGGCCAATGGACCGGATATTTATCCCTTTTAACTGCTCCGGAGTTTGGCTCCAGAGGCGAAAGGACAAAAGGCAAAGAAGGCAAATGATCAGCCGAGGTGAATGAATTACTACCATAGTTATTATTCTAGTGTTAGAGCTTAATTAGTAAGGCGAAAGTCTATTATTTTCCCGACATTTGAAAGGAAAAAGCCAATCAACGGAAATTTGTTTGGAAATTGGCAAATTAAAGGACCCCTATTTCAGGAATAAGATGGCGAGTTTAATTTACAATAAGGCGGGTGCACTGGAGGGAATCCAGCCAGGAGTTGCAGATGACGCTATTTATGCGGGCCAGCGTGTACCCTATCTAACTGGTTCGCAGCTTCAGCGGTACGCAGCCATCATTTATGCGGAGAGTACCTATTTGGGATTGCTCCGTCAGATTCATCCCGTTCAGCCTATAGTAGAGATGGAGCGGGAAGCATTTGCTATGGCCGTGACTATGTATCAGTATGCACGTTCCAAAAGTGCGGCCTTCCAACGTGCCCAGCGGTTTTATGGTTTACAGGATTTATTGAACGATTCGGGGTACACTAAAGGGATTAACAGCCCTATTTTACAAGAGTACTACGGAGAGGCTGGTGATGAACAACGCAGGCGCAGTGCTACCTTGGCCGTTATACGGTTGTTTACCCGGCAGTTTTGGGGATTTGAATCGGTGGTGGAGGCTGTTCAAGGCGCACTTTACTGGGATGGAAATGATCTTTTTCGGCGCTACAAAGACCATTATCGAGCCAAAAAGGGCTTCGAGTTAGGGCATTCTGACCATGGTCGGCTATATCAGGAGGTGACCTCTTTGGAAGGGGTACAAGTAATCCAAAGCTGCCCAGCCACGGACCCAGCGGTGGCAGTACTTCGAACCTATACGTTTCGTTCCTGTGCTACCTTTGGGGGATCCATTTTTTTTCAACTACATCCCCAAGCCCTGGAGCAGGGAATCAGTTGGTAATTCGCGGTGACTTATGCTTATACTGATCGCAGGACTCCCCGGAACGGGAAAAACGACTTTAGCTTCCGCGTATGCTATCAGTGAAAAGGTGCTTCACTTAAACAGTGATTCGCTTCGGAACGAACTGCAGCTTCGGGGAAAGTACAGCCTAGAAACCAAACAAAAGGTGTATGATGAGCTGCTTTTGCGCGCTCGAAAGGCCCTTTCACATGGAGAGACGGTAGTGGTGGACAGCACTTTTCACCAGGCTTCGGTTCAACGCGCCTTTATTCAACTGGCAGAAGAGCTCAGGGTACCCCTTTGCTGGATTGAAGCAACTGCCTCCGAAAGCATCCTTCGAGAACGGCTTGGACACCCTAGGCCGGACAGCGAGGCCGATTATCGGGTATACGAACAAATTCGAGATGCCGCCGACCCGTTGCCACTACCTCGACTGTCGTTGCGCACTGATGAGGATTCACTTTCGATTTTAGTGTCAAAAATCAGGGAATACGTACTAGAAAATGGAGAAAGAGGATCTATTACAACTCCTTGAGCAAGGAGGTTTCCCGGGGCGTTCAGAGCCAGTCCGGATGGTGGAGACCCATATTTCCTGGGTACTGCTCACCCCTGACTTTGCCTTTAAGTTCAAAAAGCCGGTTGATCTTGGTTTTTTAGATTTTTCCAGTTTGGAAAAGCGTCGGTATTATTGTGAGGAGGAGCTGAGGTTAAACCAACGACTGGCTCCCGGAATGTATTTAGCAGTGCTCCCCTTGATAAAGTCGGGGAATGTTCTTGGCCTAGGGACTGCTAATGGTGGGACAGTAATTGATTATGCTGTTCAAATGCGTCGAATGGAGGAGGCGTATCAGTTGGATGGGCTGCTCCAACACGGAACGGTTCCCTTGGACGATCTCCGGTTGTTGGCTGCTCAATTAGCAACCTTTCACTTAGCCAACCGCCTATTGCTACCGGAAGAAGTTCGACCTGAGCAAATCAGGGAAGATTTTGACGATTTATTTCGATTTGATTCCCTGCTCCTGGCGTGTTTGGGAGCCGAGGCTGTCGAGAAGTTGCACCGTATCAGGGCTGCCTTGCCTATTTTTTTTGAACAACATGGGCAACGTTTCCTTCAACGAGCGGAGGCAGGATTTTGGGTGGAGGGGCATGGGGATTTGCACAGTCGGAACATCTTTTTGCTCCCGGGCCAACCAATCGTTTTTGATTGTATTGAATTTAGTCCAGCATTCAGGAAGCTCGATGTGTTAAGCGAGCTGGCTTTTTTGTGTATGGACCTTGATTTTCAGGGAAGAGCGGATCTGTCATCGTTTTTTTTGGAGGCTTACCAGCAATACTGGGTGGTTATGCCACAGGTGGAAGACAAAATCTTGTTCCAGTTTTTCAAGGCTTATCGTGCGAATGTTCGGTTGAAAGTAGTGCTGTTGCAGTGGGAATCCAACCCTTCGTCGGCGTTCAAGGAGCAGGCGGAGCGGTATTTTCGCCTAATCCTGGAGGAAATGCCGGATCATATTGGTGCCGTTGATTGAGGGTAATGTTCTCCAGGGTCCACTTCAACCGCTGTCGCTGGTCCTGCTGACGTTGTTCGCAGTCTTGTTTGGGGCAAATGGCGCAGGCCAACGGTGGTCGGCAGTCATCGGTATGAACAAACATTTCCAGCGATTGTGGGAAGTTAGAGCGAACAAGCTGGTCTAACTGATCAATTTCCCGATGCGCTTCGCGGACGTTAAAATACCAAGGTAGGGTCAGGTGGCAATCCAGGTGCAGGATCTGTCCGTATTTGATGACCCGGAGATTATGTAAATCAATCCAATTACTGCGCCTGTTTTGATTAAGTACACCTACCAAGTCTTTCAATAAAACGGTGTCCGCCTCATCCATAATTCCACCAATACTTTGCCTTAAAATCAGAATGCCCTCATAGATGATATACAGGGCTAAGGCAATGGCAATGACACTATCCAGTTGAGAAATACCGGTCCATTTTACAGCAAAAAGCCCAATAATGATTCCTGCAGTGGTGTAGGTGTCGGATTGTAAATGTTTCCCAGACGCAATCAGTGCAAGGGAGTGGTTTTTTTTGCCGGTTCGAATGCTCCATTGGCCTGCTAGGTAATTCAGCAGGGCCGAAAGAGCGAGGATCCCGATGCCAAGGTCTAGTTGATGAATTTCTCGAGGAGTAGAGAGGCCCCGAACAGCTTCATAGATGATCATAACTCCGGCTAAACTAATCAACGCTCCTTCAAAAGAGGCAGAGATGAGCTCAATCTTTCCATGCCCGTACGGGTGGTTGTGGTCTCGTGGGCGGGCAGATACGTACAGGCTGTACAAGCCCGTCAATCCGGTTACCACATTTACCGTGCTTTCCAAGGCATCGGTTAAAATTGCGACGGAGTGGGTGAGCCAGTAGGCGAGGACTTTTCCTGCAAATAGCAAGATGCCGAGGATTAAAATGAGCTGCTGGACTCGAATGTTGTGGTTACTCATGGAGGGCTAGGTTAATTAGGCAAAGGTAGGGGTTTCGTTTTGGACCTTGGGTGATAGTTTGATTTCGATTTATCTATCGGTGAGTGATAACAGCAATTAGTTCGTTTTAGTAGGTATCAGTACCTTGTGCTTTAAATCGATTTAGAATGCGCCAACCACTGTTATTGACCCTTTTTTTTCTATTCTGCGCTTGTCAGAAGGAGGATCCCTCTCCCTGTTCGCTGCTGGTCAATTCTTGGCGATGTACTTCTTGGCTTGAAAATGAACAGGAGCGATTGGCGCCTGGCGGTACCATCTCCAATGTGGTGTGCCGCATCGAGCCGCTGGGGTCAGATGGACAAGGGCGTTTCAATTGGACCGCGCTGTACACCTCTGGTGGAACGGAAATTTTTGATGGAAAATATACGGTGGAAGCTAGCTGCGCATTGATTCGATTTACCCCATCCGGACAAACCTCTTTTTCTTTAGCTTCCGTTGTTGAGAAAAAGAAATGGAGTTTAGAAGGTTCCTTGAATGGTAAGCAAGTTCGGATGGTCTGGGAGCCTTACTGAGGACCCTCTCCCGGAGCCGGGCACGAAGTCCCGGCTCAACGAAAGGCCATTTTGTTCACTAATTATTAGACGTTTTGGATCTGTTCCAATGCTTGCTCCAGGTCCCACCAGAGGTCTTCTGCATTCTCTACCCCTACGGATAAGCGCACGAGGGAATCGGTGATTCCGTAAGCAATTTTATCTTCTGGTGCTACCCCTGCATGGGTCATGGAGGCAGGGTGTTGCGCCAGCGATTCGGTGCTGCCCAGACTAACGGCCAATTTGACGATTTGAAGGTGGTTCAGGAAGGTAAAGGCTTCGTGCTCGCCGCCTACGACCTCAAATGAAATCATTGCTCCTGGGGAGGAACACTGTCGGTGGTAGACCTCGTAGTTCACGCTATCTTCTGGGGTTAGCAGTCCTAGGTAAAAGACCTTTGCTATTTTGGGGTGTTGGGAGAGTCGGCTGGCGATTACTTGGGCATTTTCGGCTTGCTTTTCCATCCTGATTTTTAGGGTTTCCAAACTGCGAAGCAATAGCCAACCAGTATGTGGTGCGATCATATTGCCCAAAAAGGTGCGAAGTACTTTGATGCGCTGAATGAGTTCCATATTTCCCAAACAAGCGCCTGCAATCACATCACTGTGTCCACCAATATATTTGGTAGCAGAATAAAGTACCAAGTCGGCTCCATGTTGCAAAGGATGTTGCCATAGTGGGCCCATATAAGTATTATCTACCGCTACCACTACTTGTCGACCTGAGCTGCTGTATTGGTCGGCAATGGATTTGCACAAAGCAATATCGGTCAATGCATTGGTCGGGTTGGCCGGTGTCTCAATCAAGATCATACCCAAACGATCTTTTTTTCCGCTGGATTCAACGATTTCGACAATTTCTTCCCTGGTTGCATTCGGCCGGAAACCACGAACGGTGATCCCCCATTTTGTCAGAACATGGTGGACAAAGTGATCGGTTCCGCCGTAAAGAGGATTGCTGAAAAGCAACAGGTCTCCGGGTTGCAGAAACTCAAACAAGGCGGTGGTGATTGCAGACATTCCACTTTCAAACACGGCGCAAGCCTCTGCACCATCCCATAATTTGAGGCGCTCCTCCAGGATTTCCATGTCTGGATTGTTCAATCGGCTGTAAATAAGCCCCTGAGATTCATCCGCCTCCTGGGTGCGAAGTCCATAAGCTAACTCAAAATAGGCCTTGCCTTGTTCGGCTTTTTTAAAAACAAAAGTAGATGTCTGAAAAATGGGACATTTCACGGCACCCTCTGACCATTCAGGGTTGTAGCCGTGTGACATCATGAGGGTTTCGGGCTGAAGCTGTTTTTTCATACGTGGTGGTGTATAATAATCCACAAAGATGAAAAAAAATATAAAAAATTTCCAAACCATATTCTATGTATGGATTATTTTTCTTTATATTTGTATAATTGTAGAAATAATTTCTAAATTATAAACTAAAAATACGCTGTGGTGGAAAAAAATACGGTTCAGCTGGATGAGCTGGATCGGCAATTGTTGGAATTATTGCAGACCAATGCCAAAAGGACGATTAAGGAAATGGCAGAGCAGCTGCATTTAAGCACCACCCCTGTCTTTGAGCGCATCAAGCGCTTGGAAAAGGAGGGCTATATTGATCGGTACGTGGCCGTTCTGAATCGGAAGAAAGTAGGCTTAGGGCTGTTGGTCATGTGTGATGTGTCGCTCAAAGAGCACAACCTGGATTATATTCAGCAATTTGAAACAGCCGTCTTGCAGTTGAAGGAGGTAATGGAGTGCTACCACATCGCGGGTGCATTTGATTATTTGTTGAAAGTAGTGGTAACCGATATGGATGCCTACCAACGTTTTGTAAAAGAAAAATTAGCGACTTTAGATAATATCGGCCGGGTGCAGAGTTATTTTGTGATGACGGAGGTGAAAAGTAGCACCAGTATTTCTGTGCACCCTTAATCAGGTGTTTTCAAGGAATTTCTGCCGGCGGGTGCGACCTGAATGCCGTATCTTCGCCCAATGTTGCCACCTCTAGCAGAACGAATGCGCCCGCAAACTTTGGATGCTTATGTCGGGCAAAAGCACTTGGTTGGACCGGGTGCAGTCCTTCGGCAAGCCGTCGAGCGGGGGAAAATTCCCTCCTTCATTCTTTGGGGCCCTCCCGGAGTTGGCAAGACCTCCTTGGCCCAGTTGTTTGCCAAGCTACTTAACAAGCCTTTTTTTCAGTTGTCGGCCATTAATGCGGGCGTAAAAGAGGTGCGGGAAGCTATTGAACAAGCGGACCGGCAGAATCTATTTCAATCGAAGGGTGCTATCCTGTTTATTGATGAAATTCACCGTTTTTCTAAGAGCCAGCAAGACGCTTTGTTGGGGGCGGTGGAGCGAGGAATTGTCACGTTAATTGGTGCAACCACTGAAAATCCGTCTTTTGAAGTGATTCCTGCGCTGTTATCTCGTTGCCAAGTGTATGTCTTGCAATCGCTTTCCAGGGAGGAGCTCATTGAATTGATTCATACGGCCCTCACACAGGATGTGTACTTGTCGGGCGTAGACATTCAAATGCAGGAATACGATGCTTTGTTGTTGTATTCAGGAGGGGATGCCCGGCGTTTACTAAATGCCCTGGAGTTGGTGAGCAATATGCGGGAAGAGGGGAAGCCTTTGGTGGTGACCAATCAGCTGGTGGCAGAGCTCATACAGAAAAATCCTGCCTTGTACGACAAAGCGGGGGAGCAGCACTACGATATCATTTCTGCTTTCATTAAAAGTATCCGGGGCAGTGACCCCAATGCAGCAGTGTACTGGTTAGCCCGTATGTTGCAGGGGGGAGAGGAGGTTACGTTCATCGCCCGCCGAATGTTGATTTTAGCTGCTGAGGATATTGGTTTGGCCAATCCGAATGCGCTGTTGCTCGCTACTACTACTATGGATGCGGTGAAAATGATCGGGATGCCGGAAGCCAGGATTGTACTTTCTCAATGTGCCGTTTATCTGGCGACCTCTCCCAAAAGTAATGCCTCCTATTTAGCGATTGACCAAGCGTTGGACTTGGTGGCCCGCACGGGAGATCTTCCAGTGCCACTCCATTTACGCAACGCTCCCACCCAGCTAATGAAAACCTTGAATTATGGTTCGGGGTACCAGTATTCCCATGATTTTCCGGGTAATTTTGTCCAGCAATCCTACCTCCCGGAAGCCTTAGAGGGTACTATATTGTACGAACCTGGAAAAAATCCGACAGAAGACCGCACGCGATCCTTGTTGCTCGCTCAATGGAAGGGCAAATACCCGTACCAACCCGGATAATTAGGCGGCAACCCTTCAAATGGTAATTCACATGACAAAAGAAAGCTTGATTCAAAATTTGACCATGCCCTGGAAATGGTGGTTCTTTTTACTTTCCAAGTTGCCGGTTGCTTGGTTTGCAGGCCTGCGGTTGGCCTCTTTTGAGGCAGATCTGGCGGTAGTCCGTTTGCCGTATTCCTGGTTTTCAAAAAATCCATTTCGCAGCATCTATTTTGCTGCACAAAGCGCGGCCGCGGAGCTCAGTACTGGTTTGTTATGTCTATATGCCCTCACTGAGCAAGCCCCCATGTCGATGTTAGTAGTTAAAATGCGGGCTGATTTTTATAAAAAAGCGGATAAGCCGCTCTTGTTTCAATGTGAAATGGGTAAAGTGGCACAAGCTGCTGTGGAGGAAGCGTTGGCAACCGGAGAAGGGGTGGAGTTTGAGTTGGTATCGGAAGGGCGATTGCCGGATGGCACTCTGGCTGCCAAATTTTGGTTTACTTGGTCGATCAAGCGAAAAAAAGGGAATCCAGGGCATTAATTCTCTGTTTATTTCGGTGGATAGTTGGAGCCTGGGGCTTTGGTTTCATACAATTGCTGTAATTTTGCGCCCTTAAATCCAGCGGGTTGTTTTTTTTCGAAAAAAAAATAGGCTGACTTCGTTTCCTATGGGTGGCGAATAGGTGCTGTTGTTTCGTAGTGCCGCCCCAAAACTGCAATTATTGATGCTTACTCTTTCGAATATTTACATACAGTATGGGCCGCGTATCTTGTTGGATCGGGTCAATTTAGTAATCAAGCCAGGAGAGCGGGTTGGCCTTGTAGGACGCAACGGGGCTGGAAAGTCAACGCTGCTTAAAATTATGGCGGGCGAACTTTCTCCACAAGAAGGCAGCTTGGTGACACCGTCCCAGTTTACCATAGGGTATCTGCACCAGGACATGTTGCTGCCCAAAGGTAAAACGGTGATACAAGAAACGCTCACGGCTTTTGATGAGGTATTGCGTTTGGATAAGCGTTTACATGAAATTCAGCTGGAATTGGAAAGCAGGGAGGATTATGAAAGCGATTCTTACCACGCTATTTTGGAGGAATTGGCGGATACGACTGAGCGCTTGGCACGCTTAGGCGGCGATACCATGGAGATTGATGCCGCCCGGGTTTTGAGTGGACTGGGTTTTGCTAACAGCGATCTGGAACGACTGACCGATGAGTTTTCGGGGGGCTGGCAGATGCGGATTGAATTGGCCAAAATGCTGTTGCAAAAGCCGGATATGTTGTTGCTCGATGAGCCTACGAACCACCTTGATATCGAAAGTATTCTTTGGTTGGAGGATTGGCTGTCGAGTTACCAGGGAATGGCCGTAGTGATCAGTCACGATAAACGGTTCCTGGATAATGTGACCAATCGGACGGTGGAGGTTATTTTGGGTCGCTTGAACGACTACAAAGCTGCCTACTCTAAGTATGTGGAGTTAAGTATGGAGCGGAAAGAGCAAATGCAGTCTGCCTATGAGAACCAGCAGCGCGTGTTGGCGGACAAAGAGCGGACCATCGCGCGGTTTATGGCCAAAGCAACCAAAACCAAGATGGCGCAGTCCATGCAAAAGCAGCTGGATAAAGTGGAGCGGATCGAAATTGAAGATGAGGATACCTCGGTGATGAACCTGCGGTTTCCCCCTCCCCCCCGCTCTGGGGAAATTGTAGCCTCCGCCGAGCAAATGACTAAAAAATACGGGGATTCAGTGGTGTTGGATGCTGTAGATTTTAAAATTCTTAGGGGGGAACGCATTGCTTTTGTAGGGCAGAATGGTCAAGGTAAAACGACCTTGGCAAAAATACTGATCGGCGCTGAAACAGCCAGTTCCGGAAAAGCGGGTTTGGGTTATAATATTCACTTGGGCTATTATGCCCAAAATCAGGCGGAGACCCTTAACCCAAAAATAACGGTCCTGGAGACCATGGAAAACCATGCTCCTCCTGAAATGAGGACCAAATTGCGGGGTATTCTGGGGTCATTCTTGTTTTCTGGACAGGATGTAGATAAAAAAGTGGCTGCCTTGTCGGGTGGTGAGCGCGCGCGACTCGCCTTGGCCTGTATGTTGCTCCGCCCCATCAACTTTTTGGTGCTGGATGAACCGACCAACCACCTTGACATCCTCTCGAAGGAGATGCTGAAACAGGCGATCCTGGATTTTGAAGGCACCCTGTTGGTAGTAAGCCACGACCGTGAATTTCTTTCCGAATTGACTACCCGGACTATAGAGTTTAGAGACCACCATCTATATGAGTACTTGGGAGATATCAATTATTTCCTCGAAAAAAGGAAGCTGGACAATATGCGGCAGGTGGAAATGCGCAGTAATAAGGCTAGTTCCGCTCCCGCAGCAGTTGTCAAAACAGCTGAGCCACTCAGCCCTGAGGAACGCAAACTACTTCAGCGCAATGTTCAGAAATTAGAGCGGCGGATAGAGGAGCTAGAAGCAGAGATCAAAAATATGGAGGCAGTGATGGCCGATCCAGATTTTTATAGCCGTTCGGATGCTGATTCTACGCTCCAGAAGTATCAAGGTAAGCAAAAAGAGCTGGCTGAAGTAATGGTAAATTGGGAGTCAATGGTAGAGCAGAGCGGCTTTTAAGCGATCAAAAGGAAGGGTTTTATCTTCGTTTTAGTCCGATTTTGAAGTAGCCACTATCAATTGCTGCTTGATCGCCGGCACCGTTTAACAACAGTCCGGAAAAAGTACCCGTGATAGTATCCTGCTCCCAAGAGAGGATTTCCAAGCTAAAGTCGTTGCTTACAGCATTGGAAACGCCGGTATAATTGAAGGTGTCCAGTGTAGCAAATTCTACTCCTCCCCAACTAAAGTCCTTTATTTGGAGGACGGCTTCAGCGGGAGTGTAAGGGTACTCTCCATGGCTTTCATCAAATTCAAAGCCGATGGCAATGCCTAGCCGAGGTTGTACCGCCGCATCTTGGCGAACAATTTTCACGTACTGTCGCTCGGAATAATAACAATTTGCGGTGAGGGCCAGTTCTGCTGCAGACAGGCCTCCACGTTGGTAGACCAAGGTTTTTTCTAGCTTTAAGGGGGCTTTCAGATGGTATTGTTTTCCTTTCCACAAAAAATCGACCCCCTGCCTTTCCGGCAGTGGGTCGGGAGTCTTACTGTTGATTGTTAGAAAGCCTAGGCACACGGGCAGTATTAATCCAATTAGGTTCCAGATGATTCGTCTTTTCATGGTGTTCATTCTACCGCACAAATTTCCTTCTTTTGCAGCGAATGGGGGTACACTTTTGGGCCTTGGGCAACTCTTTTTTTATGGTAATTTAGAATTTCTGCACGCTACGTTCATTAGGTTTTCTTTTCTGTTCTGTAGCGGCTGTAGAGGGTGACCTACAACCGCTCTCAGAACAACATGAAGTATAGGTTAACTTTTGTCTTTTAGGTTTAGTTCTCGGCGTTGGCGTTGAGTCTCCAGATGGTTCCGTTTTTAATGGATTGTTTTTGCAGGGTTCCATCATGGGCGGCTTTTTCTAGCAATTGCACCGCGGTTTCTGTTGGATGGCCACTCAATTCAGCAAATTCACGGGTGGTTAGGCTGTTGAATTGTGTAAACAGAGCAGGCAGCGTTCGGCTATAAGGGTGTTTTTCGAGCTTGGGTTGGGCTTTTTTCAAGGCTTGTTCAATGGCTGAATAGGGTTTTGAGCCATAAACAATTTGGTATTGTTGGTTGGAATCGTACACCAATAAGGTTGGGAAGCCTCGAATTCCCAGGGTTTTTGCCAGCGTCAAATCTTCTTCCAACCGCTGTTTGCCGATGGTTTCCAGATCATTTTTTAACTGTATAGGGTTCAGCCCGGTTTCGAGCGCGGCATTCTTCAGGTGTTCCCATTTGGCAATGTTTTTCTTTTCCATAAATACCATTTCCCGAATTCTCCGCAAAAACGAGAGGGCTTTCTGGGGGTCTTGGACTTGAGCAGCTTTAAAGGCAATAGAAGGGGGGAAGGACGAAGAAAGTGGGTCTTCCAACCAAATATCTCCATCAATAGGCATTTGATAGTAGGCACTTGCTTCGTCCCAGTGGTGTGCCACATCAGAGGGTTTGCTTATTCCACTACTGTTGTAACTCCAGTCGGGCAAGAGACCACCCATTCGGTACTCAACTTCTACGGCATGTCCATACTCCAGTTTGAGTTGTCTAAGTTGGGGCTCGATTCCCCAGCAGGAGGAGCAGATAGGGTCAGTGAAATAGATAACCTTCACTTTGTTCTCTACATTAGCTGGGGTAGCTGGAAGTAGTGGGTTCTGTACTGATGGCAAGGCGCAGATGCCGGTGCCTGGATCGCAAAGTAGCGGGTTGCTGGGTGGCATTTTTAAGTTATTTGATTGGTTGGATTGGGTGCAGGCGGGTGAAATGGCCATGCCAATTACCAGGATGGTGAAAACAATCCCGAAAAATGCTTGTTGAGGATAACCAAGGCACTTGTTGAAAACGGGATTTTGACTAAGCATTTCTTTAGGTAAAATTTAAGTTTTATTTTTGCTGGAAAATGTGATAATTATCCTAATTTGCTGCTGTATTTTTCAGGGTTAGCCGAATCTATTTTCGGAGGAATTAGATGGGAGTACGTTGTGAGCCCGTCTTTTTGTAAATCTTGCACAAAGTTCAGGTATTTCTTCATTCCAGTCAATTAGTCAAAAAAACATGACTACTAAAAATGGTACTACGGCCGGTGAAATTTGCCCGGCAGAACAGTTGCTGAAGCAACTTTCTGGTAAATGGAAACCGCAGTTGTTTCGGTTGGCCATGGAGGGTCCCCTTCGTTTTAATACGCTTTTGCGAGAAATGGAGGGAGTGAACAAGCAATCCTTGTCTACAGCCTTGCATGAGTTGGAGGAGCAAGGATTATTGGACAAAGCCGTCATTCGGGAAAAGCCGTTGCACATTGAGTACCGGTTATCGGAGAAGGGGACGGGCTTGGTACCTATTTTTTTACAATTAGAAAATATGCTTACATAATCGGTGAGGAATGAGATAGAAAAGGGCTTTGTGCCGGTTTTGAATTGCAACGGAACATTACTTGACTGCTCTGTACCCTTGGTGATGGGTATATTGAATACCACTCCGGATTCTTTTTACGACGGGGGGCGTTTTGATGCTTTGGAGCAGGCTGTTACTCGCGGGAAGCAATTATGGGAGGAGGGTGCCAGGTTAATTGATGTGGGAGGGGCTTCCTCTCGACCGGGAGCTCTGGAGGTGTCGGTGGAGGAAGAGCTCCGCCGGGTAATTCCCGTCATTCGAGCACTCCATGTGGCGCTGCCGGAGGCGGTCTTGTCGGTTGATACTTGGAGGGCTGAGGTGGCGGCAGCGGCGGCAGAAGCAGGGGCCTCCCTTATCAATGATATTTCTGCTGGTGAACTGGATGAGGCTATGTTGGAGACGGTAGCTGCTTTGGGGGTTCCTTATGTATTGATGCACATGCAAGGTCGTCCAGACTCCATGCAACTTGCCCCGATGTATTCGGATGTGGTGGTGGAGGTTTTGGATTTTTTGATTCAAAAAGTGATTCTGCTCCGAGAGTTGGGGGTCAAGGATATTTTAATTGATCCTGGTTTTGGTTTTGGGAAAACAATTGAGCACAATTTTGAGCTTTTACGGCGTATGGGGGAGTTAAAAACGGTGCTTCAGCTGCCCGTTTTGGCTGGTATTTCCAGGAAATCTATGATTTACAAGACCCTTGGTAGCACAGCCTCTGAGGCACTCAATGGTACCAGTGCCTTGCACATGGTGGCTTTGCAACAGGGAGCAGATATCCTGCGGGTACACGATGTGAAAGAGGCCGTGGAGGTTAGAACCCTTTTCAGGACACTTTATCCCGAGTAGTAAGAGGGGGCATTTGATAGTGCTGCAAATTACAAATGGAAAAATTGCCAAAAAAAGGGTGAGAGGAACAGCTCCTCTCACCCTTTTTAGTATTTGTGGAATCTGGATCCAGCTTATTGTTTGATCAGTTTGATCGTTTGTACGCGGCCTTTTTCATCCATCAAACGAGCGGCATAAAAGCCTGGTGCCCAATTTTGGCCGATTTGAAGCATGCCTTCCCGGTCTGATAGGTCGTGTTGCTCAATAATCTGGCCCATCATATTGATGACGTCGAGTTGCAGGTTAGATTCCACTGGCCATTGGTACTTCAATTGGAAGCTTGAGCGGCTTGGGTTCGGGTTGCTGCTTAGCTGGTAATCGAACGTTGGGGTGGAGGTGTTGCTGGTGAAGATAGGGGTAACGAGGAATTCATCTACCGCGGCTTCCACTAAATGACCTGGAGTAAGATCTTCTGTGATGAAGTGTACACGGACTTGGTCATCCAAGCTGATAAAATCGCCTAGTTTAACTCCACTAACAGGCACCCACTGGGAGGCTGAATTGGCGGTACTCAGGATTTGAACATTTTGAGTGGCATTGGACACCCGAACTTCAAAATAATCGTTGGGATTTCCGCTGCCCCCACTGTTGAAGAACCAGTATTGGAAGTCTAGAACCGCATTTAACGCGGTTCCGAGTTGCATGGCTGGGGAGGAGAGGGTTACTTTTCCATTGTCCACATCGTCAGCACCTGCTCCACCGCCTCCATTTCCGGTGACGTAGCATTGATCGCCTATATCGGTGGGTACATCTGTATCGGTGTTGCTAGGCGTTCCGTTGAAATCGGTTCCGATGGGTTCGCCGCGTTCCCAAAGACCAGCAGAAGCGGTGGCTTCAGTGGTCCATCCATAATTTAGGTTGAAATCGTCGTAGTATCCTTTCTGAAGCGTTAAGTTGATCGGTTGGCCTGCGTTCACAGTAACAAACTGGGTCGCGGAGATGTATCCCCATAGTCCAGCAGATACCTGGTAGGTTCCAGAGGCAACACAGCTCAGTTCAAAGCTGCCGTCAGCTTCAGTCGTTGTTTGGTAGGATTGATTAGGATTGCTCAAGGTTACGGGTACATTGGAGAGCGGGGTGTTGTTGCTACCGTCTGTTACAGAGCCGTTTACGTCGTAAACTGACTCGGGCTGTAAGGTAACATCAAAATTGACTACTTCTCCGGATATAAAGTTAGCGGTAAATGTCTGGGTGATAAAACCGGTCTTGCTAATGCGCACGGTGAATTCTCCCTCATTCGCCATCCCTGTTTTCGCCTCTCCGTTGTTGCTGGAAGTGGTGGTGGAGGAAGCTGGCCCGCCGATGATTTCTACTTTTGCATCGGCCATTGGCAAGCCATTACAGCCGTTTTTGATGGAGCCCTCTAAGAAGCTGGCCCGCTTGTAGGTGGGAGTAAGAATAAACAATTGTCCTGGGCTGATGTTGCTTGCGATCATGGTGCCGGAAGGGAAGTAAGGATAAGCTCCCCAGCATCCATCAAAATTGGCGCCAGCTCCTTGCCAGGTATCGTAATTACCTACCTCTACCAGGTTTGAAGGACGGCTGCAGTCCGTAATTATTACACCACCAGTATACCAAGAGGTAACTGAGAAATCATTGATTATATGCGCATTGTGTCCAATCGATCCGAAACCATTGTCGATTGAAAAACGATCTAGTTCCTTGATATCGGTAGGGTCAGAAATATCATACGAGGTTAAAAAAGAAGGAGTGGTTTCGTCGGTGGTGACTATGTGTTTGCGGTCGTCCAGAAGCCAAGCGTTGTGGGTAAACTTGCCAGGTGTTTGGATGCTTCCAAGCAGAACTGGATTTTGTTTATCGCTCATATCTACGATGGAGAGCAGTCCTGTATAGATGTGGCATCCATAAAGGGTATCGTTTTCAGCGTAACCATCGTGGATATAGCCGAGCTGATCGAATTTTCCGAGGTAAGTGGGATTATAGGGGTCAGCGGTAAGGTCATGTGCCACGCCACCGTTAAACTG
>CANHDG010000003.1 GCA_947459365.1 Saprospirales bacterium | reverse complement strand
TGTTTTTAAAGGAGGTTCCGGATTTGTTGGTTAGTATTAACCTGCGGGGTGTGGTGGCGGTGGATTGGGCGGTTATGCTGAGTAAGGCGTGGATGAAAGTGGGTATGGTTTCAGCTCATCCGAACGATTTGGATATACAGTTAGACCTTCCGGAGGGGGCTGGTGTCAAGAAATTTGTTTCGGACTTAGGGCACTGTTTAGATAAAATTATCACGCGATAAACCTGCATTTTATGCGACAGCGATTTAGGGGAACGGGGGTAGCTTTGGTAACTCCGTTTAAAAAGGACAACCGGATTGACTGGGACGATCTGGAAAAATTGATCGAGCATGTAATTGCGGGAGGGGTTGAGTTTTTGGTAAGTTTGGGTACAACGGGAGAGTCTGTTACCTTAACGGAGGAGGAGCATCGATTGGTGCTTGATTTTACGATTAAGGTCAATAGGGGCCGTTTGCCGTTAGTTGCGGGTGTGTTTGGGGGGAACTTTACCAGTTCCTTAGTTGAGAAGGTACAGGGTTTCCATTTTGAGGGAATTGATGCTATACTAAGTAGTAATCCTGCTTATAATAAGCCAGGCCAGGAGGGTATTTATCAGCATTATATGGCTTTGGCGGAGGTTTCACCTGTTCCAATAATTATATACAATGTACCTAGTAGGACCTCTTCGAATATCAGTGCGGAGACTACTTTGCGGTTGGCTAACGCGAGTGATCGGTTCTTAGGTATTAAGGAAGCTTCGAATGATTTATACCAAGTGATGAAAATCATGAAAGGGAAGCCGAAGGACTTTTTGGTGTTGAGTGGAGATGATTTTATGACCTTGCCTATTGTTACGAGTGGTGGGGACGGTGTGATTTCAGTTATTGCCAATACGCTTCCTAGGTTTTTTACCGATATGACTCGGGCAGCACTTCGAAACGATTTAGCAACTGCCCAGCAGCTTAATTTTAAGTTGTTGGAAATGTACAGGTTGTTATTTATTGAGGGTAACCCCGTCGGGGTCAAAGCGGCGCTGGAGTTGCAGAATATTTGTTCCCGTGATGTGCGTCTCCCGCTCACACCGATGAGCGAGCAGGGTATTCATTTGATTATGGCTGAGATGGAAAAGTTGGGGGTGATTCCTTAGTATTTGTTTTGAAATATACTATTTGAGGGGTGTCTAAAATTACCGATTTTGAATTATGTTGAATGCCCTTTTCAAGGACCCCAATTGGCTCTTCTGTTGGGGGTTGTTGCCTTTTTTTTCCTATTTACTTTATTCTTATTTGGGATGGAGAGATCGTCGGTTGACCCTATTAGGGCCTTTTGCTAACCGGCTTGTTCGGGGATTTTCAAGAAGGCAGTATTTAATAAGGGGTTGGTTGTGGTTGGTTTCTATTTCTTTATTGGTGGTTGTAATGGCAAATCCTCATTGGGGTACACGTAAGATTCAGCAGTCTCAAAAGGCTGTGGATGTGATTCTTGCGCTTGATATTTCGAGGAGTATGTTGTCGGAGGATTTGCGCCCTAATCGGATGGTTCGATCGCGTTTATTTGCACAAGAGTTATTGCGAGGCTTGGAGGGGAATCGTGTTGGACTTCTTTTTTTTGCTGGGGATGCTTTTTTATCAATGCCGCCATCAACAGATTATTCTACTTTAAATTCCTTGATTTCGGAGGCGGATCCTGAGGGCTTTTCTGCCCAAGGAACTTCTATTGAATCGGTGGTGGGTCTGGCCATTCAGGCATTTGATCCGAATGCGTCTACGGCAAGAGCCTTAGTGATTATAACGGATGGGGAGGAGCATGAGGGGGATCCGACCTCTGTCATTTCTGCAGCGCGAGACGAGCACGGGATTCAAACTTTTGCGGTGGGTGCTGGTACTCTAGAGGGTGGTACAATACCGATGTATGGTGGAGGGGTTCAGCGGGAGGCTGATGGCGAAGTAGTGATTTCAAAAATGAATAATTTATTACTTGAGGAGATCGCAGAAGCTGGTGGAAGTGAGTTACCCCGCTACATTTCGAATCAAATCGATGCCATTCCTTCTATAAGAAAAGAGATAGCAGCGTTACCAAGCAAAGAGATATCTATTCGACAGTATGATGCGGAGAATAGCTTGTACCAATGGTTTTTGCTACCGGCCTTATTAATGCTGTTTTGGGAGTATTATTGGTTTAAGAAGGGGGAAGGTTGAGTACGAGGTTGCTTTATATACTTAGCCTGTTGGTTGCTCATAGTTTTCATAGTTTTCCTGTTTTTTTCTAATTCCGAAATTGTAGCGCAGGTTTATTCCCACTCGTTGAGTGTCTGACTGTCTATTTCCCCATGCCTGAATTCCTGCTTGGTTAATTTCAAAGTTGTTTCTATTTGTGTAGAAGATATCGCTTGCCGAGATGGTTACGGTAAGTTTATCATTTACGAAGCGGCGATTGATATTGGCGCTTAGTGCTCCGAAGTTACTTAGTTCATAAAACTGCGACAGTCCGTTAAGTCGAAGGAATCCGTTCAGACTAAGGGTGCTCTTGCCATCTATTTTTAGGCGGTGGTAGGTAAAGAACGACCAGCTTCCACGATTAAACTGCAGGGGTTGGTTATCATAGAGACCTTTGTATTGGAGGTAGTTGTATTGAGCTCCCAAAACGAAGAAGTAGTTCCATCCTTGAGGCAATGCTCCCGTCAGTTTGAAGTAAGATTCCTCTTGGTCTCCCAAGTTGTCATAGGTTCTGTAGGCGACTTCTTTGAGGTTGGGGTCTTGATAGACAACGTTTGTGAACAGGTTGTTTGTATAATTTTTTCCGAAGGCAATTACAGGTTGATTGTCGTAACTGATATTAATTTCGTAGTTATTTGTAAATTGAGGTTGCAGTGCGGGATTGCCCGTTTCATAGAGAAATTGGTCGATAAAGCGTTGGAATGGATTTAATTGACCATATCCTGGGCGGGCAATGGATTTTCGGTAAACCAAGAATGCTCTCAGGTCATATCCTGCTATTTTGAAGACATTTCGGCTTAAGTATACATAAGGAAACAGGTCTGATCGATGGATTTCGAAGGAGGTATCGCTCGGGATGGTTTGTTTTCCAACCATATTTGTATTTTCAAGTCGCAATCCACTCTTTAGGGTTATTCCTCTCCAGGTTTGGGAAGCTTGCAGGTAACCTGCATAAATAGCTTCGGAATATTGGAAGGCGTTGGTTCGCTGTGGGTCTGGGCGTTGCATTCCATCTTGGATTAGGGAAAAGTTGGTACTATTTTGAAACCATTGGAGTGTTGATTTCAAGCCTGTTTCCAAGGTAGTATTTGGTGAAAACTTATATTTTAGATCTGTTCGGGCCTGGAAGAAGTGCCTGTAATTACGAATATCACCGCGGCCGTTTAATTCTACCGAGGGTAACTGTGATGGGTACAGTGTAAAGAACTGATTGTTTTGGTTTTGGTGTAAATTATATGCTAGGTCAAGGTCAAATTCTGACCCAATTGTATCTATTTTTTTCTCAAGTTCTATTCCTTGATTTACATGAAAGAATTGGTTATCGTTCAGGGTTTGATTAGGACTGTTTTGAAGAATGGATTGATTGGATTCTTGGAGTATGGAATTCTTTGTAGAAGTTTCGGATTGGCTTTTTCCGAGGTTAGCCCTTCCGTCCATCGAAAGGGTCCAGTTTTGGGGCAGCTCAATTCCTATTCCATATCCGGAATACATATTTTGTCCAGGCAATTGAGTATATGCCTGTTGGCGAAGGGTAGTATCTGGGTTTAACTGTCTGTTGGTGTTGAGTTCTTCAAAGCTGTTTCGGCGTCCAAGGTTGGAGTTCCAGTAACTATTGATTTTATTATTGCTATTATTTAGGGAGAATCCGATATTTTGATCGCTGAATTTTCCTTTGTTGAGGTTTGCACTTAGACTGCCGCTTCTTCCTAGCTTAATGCCTTTTTTTAGGACAATATTGACAAGTCCACCGGATCCATTTGCATCGTATTTAGCGGAGGGTGTACGAAGTATTTCAATTTTTGCGATGCTATTGGGAGGTAAGTTTTTTAGTAGAGCCGCCAAATCAGTGGCACTCATTCGTTGTTCTCGTCCATTGATTTGAATAGTTGCTGGTATGGTACTATTGAGGAAAACGTTTCCATCTTGGTCCACGAATAGTCCGGGTGTTTTTTCGAGTACTTCGAGTACATTGGTACTAGACTGTGCTAAAGGTTCGGGGTCAACAATCGTTTTATCATCTTCTTGACGGAATAAATTTTTCCGGGCACTTATGGTGACAGTTGCCAGGCTATTGGTTTCCTCTGACATTTGAAGTTGGACTGTTACCGGTTGATCTTCAACTTTGATTTCTTGGTTTATTGTTTTCATTCCCAAGAGGGAGGCGGTTAACTGGAAGCGTCCTTTTGGGACGTTTGAGAACCCAGCATTGCCATTTAGGTTGGATGTTTGGAAGAAGAAAACGCTGCTATCGGTGAGACTTGTTAATTTGAGTTGTGCACCTACGAGGGGTTCTTTATTTGAATCGATCAAAGAGATATTGACGGTTCCATTTTGGGCAAGCGCATTAAGGGCCGTGAGTAGCACGATTAGGGCCAGTAGTTTGTGTTTCATATTGCAAAAATAAGGTCTAAGGGAATGGACTTATTCGTGTTAGGCCTTTTTTAACGAAGTAGTTTTTGGTGAATGTTCCAGACTTGGGGAAGCAGTAGTTTTTGGCCGTCGTTATGAATAAGGAAGTTGGCGTATTTTATTTTTTCGGATTCGGGCAATTGGCTGGCCATTCGATGGATTGCTGCTTCTCTGGTGATCCCATCTCTTTTAATAATTCTATTGATACGGATTTCTTCTGGTGCTGTGACTACAATAAGTGCATCAAGCCATTGTTGTCCACCGCTTTCAATTATTAAGGCTGCTTCTTTTAAGGTGTAGGGAACATTGCGTTGTTGATTGTGCCATTCCTTGCTGTGTTGTTCTACAGCTGGATGTGCGATAGCGTTTAGTTCGGATCGTTTTTGTGGTGTTTTAAAAACTATTTCAGCGATAAGTGCCTTGTTGTATTTACCATTGATATAGGCGTTTTCACCGAAGAGATCAAATACTTTTTTTTGGAGTATTGGGTCATTTTCCAGCAGCCATTTTGCCCAATAATCGGCATAGTAGACGGGGATTCCGAGTGCTTCAAAGATATGGCAGACGGTTGTTTTTCCGCTACCGATTCCGCCGGTGATTCCTACTCGCAACGGTGGTTTTGATGGTTGTTCAGACATAGAAGAGTCGATTTAGTTGCCTGTATGCTGCTTTAATAAAGGGTAAGGTTGGAACAGCATTGAGTGCTTTTAGGTCTTGGATGAAGTGTGTATTCTCATCCAGGAACCTGAACACGGCCGTTCCACCTAAGTTTTTAAAAAAGGAGCCAAAAATCAAGTGTGCGGGAACGAGTTCGTCACTTAATGCGCGCAGGAAAACGGAGTCGTATATTCGGTATTTTTTGGAGGATTGGATTGATGAAGGATTGGGTGTGCCTTTTTTTGCCCAGTCTTTGACGAAGGCGGCGGATCGTTGTTGGGTTCGTTTAAAAGCGTATCCAGTCGAGCCTTTGACGAAGCCTCCTGAGGTTCCGATATTTATTACATAGTTACTTTGTGCTGTTGGGAAGCTAAAATCTGTCATTGGTATAACTCCAAATTCTTGATCGAGTATCTGGAAGTCGGTTGTTTGTAGAAATTGGTGGATGTAGTTGGTTAGCTCGATATCGTATTCTTGCTCTGAAAGAAGTTGGGGAGAAAAAACGGTATATTCTACGAGCGCTTCTGTTTGAGAAAATGGCAGCACATAAACAAAGCGTGTATTATCCTTTTGTGCCACTCTGAAGTCCATAAAAGTGACGCATTCTGGATTAAATACGGGTTTAGGGCTTTTAATTACCCATCCTTTAAAGTGCTGAAGTAGGGAGAGGTGTTGGCTAGAAGGCGCATCATTTGGCTGGGTAAATGGATTTTGGAACGTTGGAGTTAAGGGGGAAGGGAGCAGTTGGATAGGGGCGATTGCACTATTGAGGATCCAGTTGCTTTGGAAGGTTTTGCCATTTAGCTGGAGGGTTCCAGTTTGCGCATTCATTTCGGTGATATTCCCGAATTCCCAATGGACATTTGGATGTTGGTTAAGTTTGGTTTTCGCCCAGTTGTAAAAGTCTATTCCACGAACCATATGGTATTGGTAGGGCTTTATTTGCAGTTGTTCGCTGTGTATAGGACTATGGAAGTGGCAGTTTTTCCATGTTTTATATAACACGGGGGGTAATTGACTTACCTCTTCGTTTGTTGCCCAGAAGCACCAGGTTCGATCATTTTTATCTTTTTGATCGCGGTCGGTGAGGAGTATTTTCTTTGTCTGGAAGAAGGGGTGATCGACCATTTGAGTGGCGATGGAAAGGGCGGAGAGGCCTGCTCCTGCGAAGATGATATCGTAGTGGTTGCTCATGATTAAGTTGGTTGAACGCTTGAGTAGATCCAGTCTTCGTATTGAATATTTGCACGGGCTTCGAAGCGAAGGATACAAGGGGTTTGGTAGGGGTGTGCTTCCTTTATGGCTTGTTCGAGTAAGTCTTCTAACGCCAGGGTTGTTTTCAGTATGCATGCCCACTCTGAGTCTTGGTGAAGTTCGGTTTGCCACCAAAAGGTGCTTTGGATTGGGAATATATTTGCACAGGCTGCGAGTTTGAGTTTAAGCATTTGTTGGGCAATTTGTTCTGCGGTGGATTTATCGGGGTGGGTTGTATAGAAAACGAGAAAGGGCATCTTTTGTAATTTTGAGAAAACTTTAACAAGGCAAGCAAAATCAAACTGTTTCTTTTTAGGTTCTTTTGTGGAGTTATATAAACAAGAACAAAATTATGCAGTATTTATCAGCTTTAGCAATAGCAACAGCCGTGGGATTAATTGGTTTAGCAGCCCATTTTTCCAGTTATGAACAGTCGGCTTCTACGGAGGTTACAACTGACCAGTGGTATACCTGGGAGCAGGCGGTTGAATTGAATAAGACCAAGCCTAAGAAAATAATGGTGGATGTGTACACGGACTGGTGTGGTTGGTGTAAGAAAATGGATAAAAACACGTTTGCCTCCCCTGAGGTTTCTACGTATTTGAACGAGCATTTTTATGCGGTCAAGTTAAATGCGGAGCAGAGGGAGGCCATTATTTTTGGCAGGGACACCTTTACGTACATGGATTCTGGAAATGGTAGAGGGGTGAATACCTTGGCATACGCCTTGCTTGATGGTAAGATGGGGTACCCCTCCATTGTGTACCTAGATGAGCAGTTTAGGCGGATTATGATTTCTCCTGGTTATAAGGAGACTCCTGATTTGATGCGGGAGTTAAAATTTGCCAAGGAGGAGATTTACAGTAAGAAGACATGGGAGGAGTACCTTGGACAATAGGGCTGAGGAGCTATTTAGAGGCCCTACTTTGAGTTTCTGATTGTTCTGGTAGGAAAAGTAGTAGAATGATTTGAAAAGACCGGCTATTGAACGACCTTTGCGCAGTTTTATAAAATTCAATACTATGGCAATACTGCTACTGGAAGACGGCACTGTATTTAGGGGTAAGGCGGCGGGTAAGAAAGGTACCACGACCGGTGAAATTTGTTTCAATACTGGTATGACGGGTTATCAGGAGATTTTTACGGATCCATCCTATTCTGGACAGGTATTGGTGGCGACCAATGTTCATATTGGCAATTATGGTATTAAGATGGAGGAGGTTGAAAGTGAAGGTATCAAGATTGCGGGGTTCATTTGTCGTAATTTTAATGTTGACTATAGTCGACCTATGGCGGATCGTTCGATTCAGGATTATTTTGAGTCGGAGGGATTGGTTGCGATTACAGATTTAGATACTCGTGCTATTGTCCAGCATATTCGGTCAAAGGGAGCTATGAATTGCATTATTTCTTCTGAAACAGATGATTTGGAGGAGCTAAAAAGACAATTAGCCAGTATTCCCTCGATGGCTGGTTTGGAGTTATCCAGTCAGGTCACAACTTCCGCTGCGTACGAGTATGGGAATCCGGAGGGCAGGTTAAAGGTAGCGGTGATGGATTTTGGTATTAAGAAGAATATCTTACGTAATTTTGATCAGCGGGATTGTTTCCTGAAGGTATTTCCAGCTCGGACTCCTTTTTCAGAGGTTCAGGCTTGGGGTGCGGATGGGTATTTTTTATCGAATGGCCCTGGGGATCCTGCTTCGATGGGGTATGCTGTTGAGCTAGTTCGGCAGATGTTGGTAGATGGTAAGCCAATGTTTGGCATATGTTTGGGTCAGCAATTATTAGCGCAGGGAGTAGGTTTGCCTACTTATAAGTTGCACCATGGTCATAGAGGGATTAATCATCCAGTAAAAAACCTTGCGAGTGGACGCTCAGAAATTACCAGTCAAAATCATGGTTTTGGGGTATTAGAGCAAGCGGTTTATGATAGTCCGAGTGTTGTTGAAGCTACGCATATTAATTTAAATGATCAGACGGTGGAGGGTATAAGGTTAAAGAATTACCCTGCTTTCTCGGTTCAGTACCACCCGGAGGCTTCCCCTGGTCCGCATGATGCACATTATTTATTTGATGAATTTATTGGTTTAATGGCTTGATTGCTTACTATCTATGCAAAACGGGGCCCTGTTAGCTTTCATTATAGGTTATATGGTCATCACTGTGTGGGTAGGATGGTTAGCGGGTCGTAGGGTAAAGACGGCTGCGGACTTTGCGGTTGCTGGCAAGCAGTTGCCCTTATTTATGGCTGCTTGTGCGCTGTTTGCAACGTGGTTTGGCTCTGAGACGGTGATGGGAGCATCTGCTCGTTTCGTTGATGAGGGGGTTCCTGGAATTATTGAGGATCCTTTTGGTGCTGCTTTGTGTTTGGTCTTATCGGGATTGTTGGTTGCTAAGCCCTTGTATAAGCGCAATTTATTAACGTTTAGTGATTTTTTTCGGATTCGATTTAGTAAGACTACGGAAGTAGTGTCTGCTTTGTTTATGGTGCCCTCTTTTTTCAGTTGGATTGCGGCACAATTAGTAGCGCTTGCGATTATTTTAGAAACGGTTAGTGGTTTGGATAGGATGTGGGGGGTCTTAATTTGTACGGGCCTTGTTTTGTTGTACACGTATGTGGGAGGCTTGTGGGCGGTTGCGGTAACGGATTTCATTCAGACCTTAGTTATCTTGGTAGGTTTGGTGATACTTGCTGTGATTTTAGTAGGGGAAGTAGGCGGCTTGGGTGCTTTAATAAAGTCAGCTCCGGTTGACAAGCCAGATTTTTTTCGATTTTTCCCCAAAAGTAATCCAATTAGTATGATAGAGTGGGTGGCTGCTTGGATGACGATTGGGTTGGGGAGTATACCACAGCAAGATGTTTTTCAGCGTGTTATGAGTGCGCGTACAGAACGTGCATCCGTAACTGCTTGTTATGTTGCTGCCTTTATGTATCTGACCGTTGCATTTATACCGTTAGTTATCAGCTATTCAGGAAGTTTATTGCATCCAGATTTAGCGGTAGGTGACAAGCAGGGTTTGATTCCTACGATGGTTTTGAAATACCACGGTCTTGGGACACAGATATTATTTTTTGGGGCATTGATGTCCGCTATATTAAGTACCGCTAGTGGTGCGATGTTGGCACCTGCAACTGTTATTGGGGAGAATTTGGTCAAAAAGCTATATAAAAAGGAGTTAACAGATGCTCAGTTGCTTCGAATTATGCGCCTCTCGTTGGTTGGCGTTGCTGTTTTTACTGGGGGGATGGCGGTTTGGCGTAATGATATTTATGCATTGGTCTCCGAGTCGTCAGCCTTTAGTCTTGTTTCTTTATTTGTTCCATTGATCGCTGGACTATACTGGGATCGTGCCAATAACATAGGTGCAATCGCGTCGATGGTTACTGGATTTTCGGCTTGGATAATAGCCCTTTGGATCTTGCCAGGGGAAGGTAGCGTGGGTGACGATTCTTCGTTTACCTCCATTCTTTTGAGTATTCCTGCCATGCTATGGGGATTTATGGCGAGCATATTGGGTATGGTCATCGGGACCCTTCTTGGGTCCAATTTGATTCTGCGGCGGCGAAATCGTATTTTAAGTGAGAAAACGGCTTAGCGGATGAAGGTTCTTGTATTAGACAACTTTGATTCATTTACTTTTAATTTAGTTGATTATTTCAGGAGCCTCGGATCGGGTGTGACTGTGGTTCGGAACACGACCTCTATGGGGCGGCTTAGGGAGGAGGTTTTTGATTTACTAGTGCTTTCACCGGGTCCTGCATTACCGAAGGATTCGGGAAACTTGATGCAGGTGATTGATTATTATTATTGTCAAAAACCAATTTTGGGAGTGTGTCTTGGTCATCAGGCGATTGCAGAATATTTTGGAGGTGTGCTGGAGAATATTCAACCCATGCATGGGAAGGCTGTAGAAATTCAGCACGACGGCAAGGGTATTTTTAGTGGAATGGAGCAAGGTATTGAGGTCGCGAGGTATCACTCTTGGGCGGTTTCCAATGTTCCGCAGGAGATGGAGGTCAGTGCGGTTTCGAGTGATGGGGTTGTGATGGGGATTCGTCATCAGCGATGGCCAATTGAAGGGGTTCAGTTTCATCCAGAATCGGTTTTAACGATGCGGAATGACGCAGGGATTCGTATGATTCAAAATGTAGTAGAAGGGAAGCTTGGATGGGGTGGGGTAATTTAGGGGTGGGGTTATGGTATTTTCAAATAATAAAAAGCGGTATTAAACAAATAGCAGCTCTTCATCGTTAGAGGGGTATGGATTGGAAATCTAGTATGGCAAAAAAAGCTGCCCTTATCTTCACCGTTATCGTCTACGTTTCGGGATTAATTGGGATGCATTCCTCTTGGAAGGACTGGTTTGTTTCGATGACCCCTTTTAGTTTATTGGTTTCGTTGTTTGTGTTGATTCAGCATCAGCCGCTGCACACTATCCGGACATTTTCTTGGATGGCTGGGGCCTTTATGATAGGTTATCTTTCAGAGGTATTGGGTGTTAACACTGGGCTTTTGTTTGGTGACTATGCTTACGGTCAGGCGTTGGGACCAAAGTTATGGTCGACTCCCTTAATGATTGGTGCAAATTGGCTTTTGGTCACCTTAATTGTCAACGAAGTGATTTGGCGGGTATTGCCGTCTAAAACCCCTGGTTATTTAGGTGCAATTTTGGGAGCTATGGGGTGTACTGCATTGGATTGGTGGATTGAGCCCGGTGCGATTCAGTTGGGTTATTGGACTTGGGAGGTCGGTTATCCACCGATGGAAAATTATTTTGGTTGGTTTTTGGTATCTTTGATTATTTCAGGGGCTTATTTCAGGCTGATGACTCCTGCTCTTCGAAACAGCTCGACCGTGGTGCTGCTCGGGTTACAGCTATTGTTTTTTGGGATAATTCGTTAGAGGGTTGCTACTTTTTCTGCAACTTTGTGCTTTTAACAATTGAAAACGGGTTTCATCCCGAAAAAAATCATTCCTGATGCCTGAGTTATCGTTTCAATACCCTTCATGGTTTTTAGTATTGTGTGTCTTGCTTGGATTAGGATACGCTTCGTTATTATATTATAGGGATGTAACGTTTGTTGAGAAGCCGCTGCTTTATCGCCGGTTTTTGTTTGCGTTACGTTGGATAGTTGTTACACTGATTAGTGGTTTGCTTCTCTCTCCTTTACTCAAGCGAACTGTAATTGAGGTGCGGAAGCCTGTTATCACGTTGCTTCAGGATCAGTCTGAGAGTATTGGTGGTGAATTATCCGGCGAGGTTTTAACCCAATACAGACAAGATTGGCAGCAACTTAAAACGGTTTTAAGCGATCGGTATGAGGTTCGGGAGCTTGCGTTTGGTGATCAGGTTCGAGATAGCGTTGATTTTGATTTTCGGGATAAGGTGACAAACTTGTCGGAAGCTGTACAAGAGGCACATGATCGGTACGGGGCACAAAATTTGGGGGCTATTGTTTTAGCTACAGATGGTATTTACAATGAGGGCAGCAATCCGGTTTATGGAAAGTCAGCTATGAATGTCCCTGTGTATACCGTAGCACTGGGCGATACGACGCCTAAGAAAGATTTGTTTTTGAAACGTGTTTTTCACAATAACATTGTTTATTTAGGAGATCGCTTCATTCTTCAGGTAGATGTTGCTGCAACTAATTGTGCTGGTTCACAGAGTGTTTTAACGATTGGTCGTCGGGAAGGAGATCGTGTTGAGAACCTGCAAACGATTCCTGTGAATGTTTCTGGGAAGGATTTTTTTGTTACAAAAACGGTCGAGTTGGAGACAGCACGTCCTGGAGTTGCTCAGTACGTAGTGTCTTTGAGCACTATTCCGGGGGAAGTGAGTACGGTTAATAACACCCGAGAACTTTTCATTGACGTATTAGACGCGCGGCAAAAAATCCTACTTTTAGCGAACAGTCCGCATCCTGATGTCAGTGCGCTTCGCCAGATGCTTGATTTGAACAAGAACTATGCGGTTACGGTAGGGTATGCTGGGATGCCTGGGTTGGACGTGAGTAAGTTTGACTTTGTGGTGTTGCACAATCTTCCTTCCAGGAGCAATGACCTTTCTGGAGTGTTTCGAGTTTTGGATGAACGTAGGATACCCAGGTTGTTTATTGTGGGTATGCAGACTAATTTTAGTGCATTAACGCAAGTGCAGGGTTTGGTGGTGGCTCAAAGTGATGGTAGCCAGAGTGATGATGTTCAGGGTGTTGTATCGAAGCAATTTGCGTCTTTTAGTTTGGACACTCGACTAGCTTCTGAATTGCCTAAGTTTAATCCTGTGGTGTCTCCTTTTGGGAACTTTAATGAGACACCGATTGGGCAGGTGGTGTTACGCAAGCGAATTGGCAAGGTGGATACGGATCAGCCATTGTTAGTTGTAGGGGAAGAGAATGGTGTAAAAACAGGTGTTTTTATTGGGGAGGGTTTATGGAAGTGGAGGATGTTTGATTTTTTGCAGCATCAAAATCAGGATATTTTCGATGAATTGATGGGGAAGACGGTTCAGTATCTTTCCTTGAAGGAGGATAAACGGAAGTTTAGGGTTTCACTTGCGAAGACGGTTTTTAACGAGAATGAGCAAGTTCTTTTTTCTGCGGAGTTATACAATGACAACTACGAATTAACAAATGATTCGGATGTTTCTTTATCGGTACGGCACGTGGATGGTAGAGAATTTATGTATACGTTCAATAAATCTGGGAAGGCATATGCATTAGATGCGGGTATATTACCGGTTGGCAATTACACGTTCAAAGCGAATACGAACTTTAATGGTCAATCCATGGTGTATGAGGGGCGGTTTAGTGTTCGGCCGCTGCAGTTGGAATTTTTTGCTACGACGGCCAATCATTCCTTGTTGAGGCAGCTATCTGAACAATCTGGAGGGGTATTGGTGGGAGGTTCTGGGCTTATGGGTCTCGCTGAGATAATACAACAGAAATCGGCGATTAAACCTGTTTTATACGAGACGAAGGAAACGAGTCCGCTGATTAATTTGAAATGGATATTTGCCTTGTTGGCTTTTTTATTAACATTGGAGTGGTTTCTTCGTCGATATTTTGGGGCATATTAATTAAGTGTGGGCCAAGGGATTATTATCAATAAAAAAGCGGATAATGCAGGAATAAACCCCGTATTATCCGCTTTTTTAATTTAGGATTTGTTGAGCTTACGCTTTATCCTTTTTTGTAGCATCCTTAATTTTTGCCATTTTACCCATTCCGGCGTCTTGCCAAACAGCTTTTTTATTGCGTTTAGCTTTTGTTTTGTCTGCCATAGCTACGGCGTTTGTTGCGCTGATTACGCCACCGCTGACACTTAGTTCAGAGAACTTCACTTTTTCGGTACTACCTGGTTTGTTTACTTCACCGTCTTGCTTTACAACGGACTTGATGAGGATATCAGCCACCTGTTTAGCGGAGAGATCTGGGTAGTGTGAGCGTAGGATAGCTGCGACACCAGCTGCGGCAGGAGCTGCCATTGAGGTTCCTTGGAAGGAGGCGTATCCATTGTCAGGGACAGTGGAATAGATGGCTACACCAGGTGAGAAAAGGTCAACGTTTTTCTTTCCATAATTAGAGAAAGAGGCGGGACGCTTTTCGGCTGGGCGCCAGTTAAGCGCACCGATTTCCAGCCAGTTTGGCGCTGTTTTTTCTTTTCCAAAAAGTCCCTTTTTGATAGGGTCTTGGTAACCATCATTTGGGAAGTTGGGGTCGGTATCATTGTTTTCAGCATCGTTACCGGCGGCGTGTACCAAAAGAACATCGTGTTCTGCGGCGTATTTAACGGCTTCGTCCACGTATTTTTTATTGGGGCTATAGCCTTTTCCGAAGGACATATTAATGATGCTGGCACCATTATCTACCGCATAGCGGATAGCATTGGCAACATCCTTATCCCGTTCGTCGCCATCGGGGACGCAGCGAACACTCATAATGCGGACATTTTCTGCAACACCGCGAACGCCTAGGCCATTATTTCTGGAGGCTGCGATGATACCAGCTACGTGTGTTCCGTGGCTTGCATCAGGGCCTTCCACGTCATTATTTCCGTAGAAGCGATCTGTCAAGTCGTCGTAGCGATCACCCACGATAGAGCGAGGATCAAAATCGGGATTATAGCCGTAGTTAAGGCCTTGGTCGAAGTAGGCGGAAGTTTTTTCTTTTTGGTCGAGGTAGTCTTTTTGTGTCAATCCCTTTTTGTAGAGACCATCGAGCGTGGTGCCTGCTTCTTTGGTGGCTTTATCTTCGCTTGCCATCAGGGTTGCTAGGTCAGCTTCTAAGATTTCCTTTTTATTTAATGCCTTTTGTGCGGTGGTGAATGCCTCATCAATCTTTATGAATTGGGACATTGTTTTTTCTTTTTGTCCAGCGAGCTCACCTCGTTTTTCTTCGAAGGTTTCTTTTACCTTTTGGTAGTAGTCGTACTCTTTTTTTGCTTCTCCGTAAAGTTTAGCTGGGTCAGCGCCTGCGAATCTCTTTTTAAGGCGTACGTATTCGCGGGTAAGTTCGTAGGAATCTATATCAACGTTTTTGCCGTCTTTTCCACCGATGAAATTCCAACCGTGGATGTCATCGATATAACCATTTCCATCATCATCGATACCATTGCCAGCTATTTCATTGGGGTTTACCCACATTACCTCTTTCAAATCATCGTGATCGGCTTCAACGCCGGAGTCCAGGACGGCTACGATTACTGTTTGGCCTTTTTTCCCTTTGGCTTTTAGCATTTCTTGTGCCGCATCTGCACTAGTTCCAAGTACATTGTCCTTTGCAGGGTCCAAGGTGAACCAGTTATCGGGTGCTTTTTGTTGCGCATTTGCGCTTAGGATGGCGAGGCACATGGCCCCTGTCAGCATTTTACTCTTAAAAGTCATTAGTCCGAAATAGTTTACGTTAATTAGTCTGGGTATTGCCAGCTCATTTAATAATAATTTAAAACGCAAAAAACCAAAATTGAGTATAAAAGTTGAGTTATAAATAGACCAACGTGTAATAAAGGCGGGTAAAAGGGCAAAATAATAAAGATAATAGCCGTTGGTTGGTCCTACCTTTTGAATAGATTAATACTACCTTTGCGCTTGTTTTGAGCGAGCGAAAATAAAAATATGTCATTACAGTCGGAAATAAGTCGTCGGAAGACATTTGCTGTTATAGCGCACCCGGATGCCGGAAAGACTACGTTAACGGAGAAGCTGCTCCTATTTGGAGGGGCTATACAGACGGCGGGTGCTGTTAAAAGTAATAAAATTAAGAAGGGTACAGTTTCAGACTTTATGGAAATTGAGCGGCAGCGCGGAATTTCGGTCAGTACGTCTGTAATGGGTTTTGAGTATAGGGATTTACAGATCAACATTTTGGATACCCCGGGTCACGAGGATTTTGCTGAAGATACGTACCGTACGTTAACTGCTGTGGATTCTGCGATTGTGGTAGTGGATGTTGCGAATGGGGTTGAGAAGCAGACGGAGAAGTTAACAAAGGTGTGTCGGATGCGTCATACGCCGATTATTTTTTTTGTGAACAAGATGGACAGGGAGGGGAAGGATCCATTTGATTTACTTGATGAGATTGAGCAGAAGTTGGAGGTGAAGGTAAAGCCGCTTTCTTGGCCTATTGGAATGGGTCAGCGGTTTAAGGGAGTATATGACTTATATCAAAAATCCTTGATATTATTTAACCCTCATGGGACGCATAATGAGGGCGACTTGATTGTTTTCGAGGATTTATCGGATCCTGATTTAGAGCGGTACATTGGAGATACTGCTGCTAAAGAATTGAGGTCGGAGGTTGAGATGGTTGAGACTGTTTATCCATCGTTTACGCAAGAAGATTACGAACAGGGAAATATCTGCCCAGTCTTTTTTGGGTCGGCGGTTAACAATTTTGGGGTAAAAGAAATGTTAGATTGTTTTGTGGAAATTGCTCCGCCACCGTTATCGCGTCCAACGGAGGAGCGGATTGTGGATCCCAAGGAGGAGAAATTTTCGGGATTTATTTTCAAGATATTTGCGAATATGGATCCCCGGCACCGGGATCGTATTGCCTTTCTTCGTGTTTGTTCAGGTAAATTTGAGCGCAATAAGAACTACCGGCACATTCGGCTGGGTCGTGATATGAAGTTTCCGAATCCGACAGCATTCATGGCATCCAGGAAGACGTTGTTGGAGGAGGCGTATCCAGGAGATGTTATTGGATTGTACGATTCTGGTAATTTTAAGATTGGCGACAGCTTAACAGAAGGGGAGATATTACACTTTAAGGGCTTACCTGCATTTAGTCCGGAGCAGTTTCGGTATGTTGAGAATGCGGACCCACTTAAGCAAAAGCAATTTGCAAAAGGCTTGGATCAGTTGATGGATGAGGGTGTGGCACAGATGTTTACGCGTCAGAGCGATGGCCGTAGAATTATTGGTACGGTTGGTGCATTGCAGTTTGAGGTTATTCAGCATCGTTTGGAGAGTGAGTACAGTGCTAAATGTCGATATGAGCCTGTTAGTTTGTACAAAGCAACATGGGTTCATGCCGAAAATGCGGCTGATTTGAAGGAGTTTTTAGATCGCCGAAAGCGAGATATAGCTAAGGACAAAGATGGAAATTGGGTTTTTCTTGCCGAAACAGCTTGGGTTTTACAAACCGTTCAGGAGGCTTTTCCCAAGATAGAATTCCGGTTCACGAGTGAATAAGTCAGGAGAGCCGCATTAAATTAGCTGGGTACTAGGCGGAGTGTTGGGAGAGGTGGTTATAGTGTATGTTTCCTGTTTGGTGTGGAGTCTGATTAATTATTGAAAAAAATGTCAATTAAGCAATTAATACGAGAGAATGCGCAACGTGCTCTGCGAATTGAAGCTGCTGCGCTAGAGGCCTTAGAGCGATCTATTGGCCAGTCAGATGCTTTTGTAGATTGTGTGGAGGCGATTGCAGCGGGATCGGGTCGGTTAGTGGTGACGGGAATAGGGAAGAGTGCGGTGGTGGCACAAAAGATTGTTGCTACGTTAAATTCAACGGGGCAGCCGGCCTTGTTTTTGCATGCAGCAGATGCGATTCACGGGGATATTGGAATGATTCAGCCTAGTGATTTGGTATTGTGCATTTCAAAAAGTGGTGAAACGCCCGAGATAAAGGTTTTGGTCCCGTTGGTAAAGCGATTTGGGAACCCGTTAATCGCAATGACGGCTCAGCAACAGTCTTTTTTAGCGCGGCAGGCCGATTTTTTGTTATGGACGCCTATTGATCGGGAGGCGGATCCCAACAACTTAGCGCCAACAGCTAGTACCACTTCTCAGATGGCGCTTGGTGATGCGCTTGCGACCTCTTTGATTGCTTTACGAGGATTTACGTCGGATGATTTTGCTCGCTACCACCCTGGTGGAGCGTTAGGAAAGCAGTTGTATTTACGGGTAAGGGATCTTTATCTTCTTCATGAGAAGGCGGTTGTGCCGGGCGATGCTGGGTTATCAATGGTTTTGTTGGAGATGTCTGCCAAACGGCTTGGTGCAACGGCTGTAGTGGATGAGGAGGGTAGGCCAACTGGAATCATAACAGATGGGGATTTGCGCCGGATGTTGGAGCGAAAGCAGCCTACAGAATGGCATTTGCTTAAGGCGGTCGATTTGCAGACCTCAAATCCCAGGTTTATCCGACCTGAGGCGATGGCTATTGATGCCCTTCAGGAGATGCGGGAGCATTCTATCACTCAACTTTTGGTGGTGGATGAAGAGGGTAGGTACCTTGGAATGATACATTTACACGACCTCGTTAGGGAGGGCTTTATATAATTATCGATGAAAGAAATAATTGAAAAAGCATGGGAGGATCGCTCCCTTTTACAACAGGAAGAAGTAAAGAAAGCGATTAGAAGTGTGATAGAACTGTTGGATACCGGCGAGTTGCGCGTTGCAGAGCCTGCTGGAGGACAGTGGATTACACATGAGTGGGTGAAGAAAGCGGTGATTTTGTACTTTCCCATTCAGGAGATGAAAACGATTGAGGCGGGTCCATTTGAATTTTATGACAAAATTCCGTTAAAGAAGGGGTTTGAGGCAAAAGGGGTTCGAGTGGTACCGCAGGCAGTGGCCCGCTATGGTTCTTTTATTGAGAAGGGGGCTATATTAATGCCATCTTATGTTAATATTGGTGCTTGGGTAGGCAGTGGTACGATGGTTGATACCTGGGCTACTGTTGGGTCTTGTGCCCAGATTGGAAGAAATGTTCATCTTGCTGGTGGCGTAGGGATCGGAGGGGTATTAGAACCGCCACAAGCTACTCCGACCATTATTGAGGATAATTGTTTTATTGGTTCTCGCAGTATTGTTGTTGAGGGAGTTCGGGTGGGCACAGAAGCGGTGTTAGGTGCAAATGTGGTATTAACACAGAGTACCCATATTATTGATGTTACTGGGCCAGATCCGATTGAGTACAGAGGCTATGTTCCTCCCCGTTCGGTGGTGATTCCGGGAAGTTACGTTCGGGAATTTCCTGCTGGGCAGTTTCAAGTACCCTGTGCATTGATCATTGGACAGCGCAAAGAAAGTACGGACAAGAAGGTTTCCTTGAATGACGCATTGAGGGAGTTTGATGTTTCTGTTTAGCAGCAGGGGAAAAATAGTTGTGCAATAGCTTCCACTGATGGGATGACTATTCTATTTTTATAAGCGGTTTTTTGCACTCAATGCATTAGATTTGCCCTTCTTTTAATTCCAGTGTCGACTGTCATACAGTCTGGCGCTGGTTTTTCATTGTAAACATATCATATTCAGCAACTTAGGTATTAAAGAAATATGACTTCATTTAAAATGCTTAACAATTTGGCCGGGTGGTTGGTTTTTGCGATTGCAGCCATTGTTCTTGGTCTAGCAGCAGAGCCTACAGGTAGTTTGTGGGACTGCGGCGAATTTATCTCCGGTGCATACAAGTTGCAAGTGGTTCACCCGCCGGGAGCACCTATTTTTTTGCTAGTTGGGCGATTGTTTGCATGGGTTGGTTCGATGGTATCTAGTAATCCGGAAACAATTGCTTATAGTGTTAACCTACTGTCTGCGTTGAGTACGGCCTTTGCTGCTACTTTTATCTGTTGGAGCACCACTATTTTAGCCAAAATGGCGTTAGTGGGCAGGGATGGGGAGTTAAGTGCTGGACAGGGTATAGCGGTATTGGGTGGCGGAATTGTTGCTGGTTTAACTACTGCATTTGCTTCCTCTATATGGTTTTCAGCGGTAGAAGGTGAAGTATATGCATTGTCCACTTTTTTCACTTGTTTGACGCTTTGGGCCACCTTGAAGTGGTATCAGTTGCCGAACACGGCTGATGCGGATCGTTGGTTGGTTTTTGCGATGTTTGCTGCTGCCCTTTCCATTGGGGTACACTTATTAAGTTTGCTGACCTTCCCTGCATTAGCATTGTTTTATTATTTCAAGAAGGCGAAGAATCCAAGCATAATGGGAGCTTTAATGGCTGCATTTGTTGGTGTTTTATTTATCGTTGGGATTCAATATTTCATTATTGCGGGCATTCCTCGTTTTTGGGCCTATTTTGATAAGCTATTTGTTAATTCTTTTGGTTTGCCATTTTACTCTGGAATTGCCGCTGTGTTTTTGATCTTTGGAGCGGTTATTTGGTATGGGTTGAGATATGCACGTCAGCATGGGAACGGTTTATTGCAGCGATTGATTGTGGCAGTTGGATTGGTTGTAATTGCCTACTTATCGTACGGTACGGTTATTATTCGTGCTGCTGCTAACCCTCCAATCAATATGAATGATCCATCGGATCCGATGCGGTTATTGCCGTATTTGAACCGGGAGCAATATGGAGAACGTCCATTACTTTATGGGCCAAGTTTTGAAGGTAAGCCTGTAGATGTGACTGCAGAGTCCCGTTATGGTCGTGTTGGGGATAGATATGCGATTGTAGATGAAAAAGTGGATTACGTGTATCCCTCTAATAGCAAGTTGTTGTTTCCTCGGATGAGTGATAATAGTCAGGGGAGACCACGTTTATATCGCGATTGGATTGATAAGAAGTCTGGGGAGATTACGGTTGCTGATAACATCGAGTTTTTCTGGAAATATCAGATTAAGTGGATGTGGTGGCGTTATTTTATGTGGAATTTTTCAGGTCGTCAGAATGGGGAGCAGGGGTATTATTCTTGGGATCCGAGCAGTGGAAACTGGATAACGGGTTTTGATGCGATTGACCAGGCATGGATTGGGAATCAGGAGGCTTTTCCCGAGTACAAGAAGCAGCTGAATCAAGCGAACAATAAATATTACATGATTCCTTTTTTACTTGGGATCATGGGTTTGTTTTTCCACTATAAATCACGGCCGAAGGATTTCTTTGCTTTACTGGCTTTGTTTATTATTACCGGGATTGGCATTATCGTCTATTCCAATCAGCCGCCAAATGAGCCGCGTGAGCGCGATTACGTACTAGTGGGATCCTTCTTTACGTATGCGATCTGGGTGGGCATGAGTGTTCCGTTCTTGTATACGCTAATAGGACAGTATTTACGTCAAAGCAATGCTGTTGGAGCTGGTCTAGCGACTGTTCTTTCTCTTTCCGCTCCTTTTTTGATGGTAACAGAAAACTGGGATGACCACAGTCGCGCAGACCATTATGGTAGCCGTGATTACGCGAAGAACTTCTTGGAGACTTGTCAGCCCAACGCTATTGTATTTACATACGGGGATAATGATACTTACCCACTTTGGTATAGTCAGGAGGTAGAAGGTATTCGTCGTGATGTGCGGGTCGTGAATCTATCGCTGATTGCGGTTGACTGGTATATCAATCAACTAAGGCGCAAGGTTAATGAGTCGGAGGCAATTAAGATGAGTATTCCAGCGGATAAGATACGTGGATTCAAGCGAGTTCAAGTTCCTTATTACAATAAAGGGGCTGATGTGGAAATGAACATAGCGGATGTGGTTAAGTTCTTAGCAGAAGACCACAAATTACCTACAGGTGGGGGTGGACGTGATTTTGACACGTATCTACCTTCGCGTTTGATTTCAATACCTATCAACAAACAGGATATTTATGCAAAGGGCTTGATTTCTCCATCGGATTCTCTCCGTCAAGTGGCGGACACAATTCATATGAATCTTGGTGAGAGCACCACCTATTTGATTAAGGATCAGGTAGCGATTTTAGATATTATTGCATCCAATATATGGGATCGCCCTATTTACTGGGCCGTTACTTGTAGGGAAGATCGCTTGATGGGTTTGCAGGATTACCTTCAGTTGGAGGGTCTAGCCCTTCGTTTGGTACCCGTTAAAGGTCGGACGCAACCGGAGTTTGGTATTATTGGATCTGGTACGGTTAATACCGACCAAGCGTTTGATAATATTATGAACAAATGGGCTTGGGGGAACTTTGACAAGAAGCACTTGCATGTGGATCGGTCCTATCAACCCAGTCTACAGACGATGAAGCTCTCGATGATTCGGATTGGCCGGCAGTTGGTTGCGGAGGGCAAGCAGGAAAAAGCGATTGCATTGGCAGATAAGTACTTTGAGGTATTTCCAACGATGAACTTTGCTCACGATCAGTTCTCCGCCTACATCGCTGATATTTATGCTAGGACTGGTCAGCAGGAAAAGGCTTCAGTAAAGATTAAAGAGATTGCTGACCAGATGGATCAGCAGTTGCAATATTACCAGTCGCAAGATCCGGGTATGCAGTCGGCATATCGTCAGGATATGCAATTTGCCTTGAGTACGGTTCAGGCTTTGATGGCTGCAGCAGCTCAGATGAAGGATGAAACATTAGCGCAGGCATTGGAGCAGCAGTTTGGACAATACATGTCCGCTGGACCAGGGGTTCGGCAGTAAGATTAGACGGCAGAGTGTATATTTTGATTTTTAGCAAGTGCCCCTTCGAATTTTTTCGAAGGGGCACTTGTTTTTGGAACGAGAATTATTCATTGTTGGTAGTCATTTTATTATGCATTTTTTGAAGCTGTAGAAGCGCAAGTAGTAAGATAGTGATGGGTATTAGCGAAAAGTAGAAGGCCGTTTCTCCTCCAAAACATTGAAAGAGGTTTCCAGTAATAATGGACCCAGTAGTGCCTCCGAGGGCGGAGAAGAGAATAATTAGTCCAGACATTTGACCTTGATTGCTGGTTGGCAATGCGGTTAGGATGATGGAGTTAATGGTTGGATATACGGGTGCTAACAATAGTCCGATCAGAGGGAAGATAAAAGCCGCAATGGGAGCGTCCCCCCACCCTGTTACATTGGTTTGAGTGTTTTTAGCCATTGGAATGGCGACAAGGACTAATATGGCTGCCAAGCCCAAGCAAATTGACAATAATTGAATCCACTTTATTTTTTTAATTAGAAAACCGGCACCCAATCGACCTATGGCAGAGGAGGCTGCCAGGATGCTGGACATTTGAATAGCCAAGGCGGGTGGTAAGTGTAGGACCTTATTGTTGAAGCTGGGGAGCCAACTCATAATGCTTTGTTCAATTAGAACATAGAAAAAGGCACATAGGATAAAGACAAGAACAATTGGTTTGCTTGCTAGGCCCACTAATTCTTTTAGGTTCGATAGAGATGGATTGGGCGTTTTGTTTTGTATGTTAGATTCATTTAAAGGGGCAAACCACAGGAGCAGGAAGGCAACGGTGGAGAGGGACCCTAGCAGATAGTACACCTGGAGCCAGCTACTGGATTGCGGGTTGGCGTTATCGATGAAGTAACCAAATAAGAAGTAGCCGGTGAGAATTCCTACCATAAAAAAGGATTCGATAAAACTCATTAGGCTAATGTGTTGCTTTTCGTTGGTAGTGAGGAGACCGATGGTTCCGTAGACGGACATTTTAATTAATGCGAAGCTAGTTCCAACGGCTGCGAAGAGTAGTTTAGTTGCGTTGAATGTGTTAAGCGAAGGGGTAAGAAAGCAGGCGAACGCGACAAACGCGAGCGCAATCAGCATTGCTTTTTTGTAGCCGATTCTAGCAATATAAGAGGCGGTGAGGAAAGAGGCAAGTGCGATACTAAGGTCTTTGAATCCTTCTAGGGTGGAGGCGTTGCTTTCGGATACCTGGTAGGTTGACTGCACTTGAAGAATAACGGAGCCTACACTATTCAGCAAGATAGCGAAAACGAAATAGTTAATAAAGAGTGCGATTTTTATGAGTGTGTCTTTCATGGCCAGCCGTGCTTGGTAATAAGAATAAAAAAAGTGTTCAATTCGGTGTTTTCACACATGATTGAACACTTTGGGGAAGCTAAACTTCATTTAAGAAAAAAACTGCAGATCTATAAGCCGGATTCTGTCACTTTTACCGAAGTAAAAGGCTCTGTCATTTATCTGGACCACAACATTGCTGTTGGGTTCTGTTCTGCCTACCCCCCCTGTATCACCTGCGAGCAGCAGATGCCCAACCAAATGGCTGGGGACAGGGTGTATTTGGCATTTCAATCCGCGGGGTTTATCCGATGAATTGGTTACCCAGTACATCTGTGCGCTCTTACCGCACATTTTCACCCTTACCTTAAAATAAGGCGGTTATTTTCTGTGACACTTTCCGTAGTGGCGTTAAAGCCACTCCCATCTGTTAGGTGGCGCGGTGCTCTATATTGTCCGGACTTTCCTCCCGCGTCTCTGCCAAGGCAGAGTCTAAAGGCGACAGAGCGATCTGCAGTAGCACAAAGATAGTTAAGTTGCTGCTGAGCTAGGTTATTTTTTCCCGAACAAGCTACCCAATACACTTCCTAGCATGCCTCCAGCTCCATTGGCTTGTTGCTGGTTCCCACTCATTACATTTCCTATTACTGAGCCGATGAGGTCTCCAAATCCACCTTGTTGAGCGTTTTGTGCGGAGCCCATCAGCATACCAACTAGGCTTCCAACATCCAGGCCGCCTTGGCTTTTGGCTTTACCCAATACATTCATTACGATAGGGGCCAGGATGGTCATTAGCTTCATGGCCTGTCCAGCGCTAAGTCCGTTGGATTGTCCAATTTGTGCTGCAGCGGTTTCTTGACGGTCGCCAAGGACGTGTCCTAGGATTCCTAGTCCATTCGTTGCGTTTCCGTTTGCTGTGCCGTTGGTTAGGTTTCCTACCATTCCCATAAGATCATCGAGGATAGAGCCATCGTGGTCTCTATCTAGGGCGGCCATTAGGGAACTAACTCCGCCTTCTGATGTTGCGTTATTGGCGAGGCCGCCGAGGATGGTAGCGAAAACCCCTTCTGCAGCGGAGGCGGTTTGTTGTGGCTCTGCGCCGATGTGTTGGCTCAACTGGCCGATTAGCTGATCGTTCAGCTGGCCTTTGAGCAGTTCCATTAAATCCATTTGTAAAAATTGTATAAGTTGTAAAAATTGGTAATGAGGTGGCGAAATTCGGTGTTTGGGGGGTGTAATTCATTTAAAGAATGATTTTTTTTTCTTAAAGTTGGTCGGTTGATGTGAAATGCTGCAATTTTGGGCGAGTCAAATGACAGGTATGAATTATAGGGCGGCAAAAATGCATATACTTCGGCGTCTTCGAGAGGAGTTGCCAGTAGGTTTGAGTTACCACGGATTACATCATACGATGGATGTTTTCAGGGTGGCCTGTTCGCTTTGTGAGGCGGAGGGGGTCAAGGGTCGGTTAGCGAAATTGGTCAAGACTGCTGCATTGTTGCACGATGCGGGTTTTGTAACTAACCAGCACAGTGGTCATGAAGTTCAGGGTTGTGCGATAGCGAGAGCTGAGTTGCCTGCATTTGGGTATATGGAATCAGATATTGAGCAGGTTTGTGGGATGATCATGGCGACCAAGATACCGCAATCGCCGGTTAATTTATTGGAGGAGATTATTTGTGATGCGGATTTAGATTATTTAGGAAGGACGGATTTTCATCGGATTGCGGACACGCTATTTGAGGAGCTTCAGGCATATCAGCTAGTTGGGGACGAGTATTCGTGGAATAGGCTCCAGGTAAGTTTTTTAACGGCTCATCGATATCACACGAATACGAATCGGTTGATTCGCGAGCCAGTGAAGCAAGTTTATCTTAAGGAGTTGCGTGAGCTGGTGGCTACTTACGAAGTGTAAATACATAAATAATTGATTTTCAATAAAAATATTGATCAGATAATTTTTCTTGAAAAATTATTTTTGCCAAAAAAATGCTGATTATCAGTTATTTAGCTCATCTCAATCAATTTTTTTTGGCTTCTTTCTTGTCTGCGATTTTTGCTTAGCGTACCTTTGCGGGCTCTTATCAAGAGGCTATTAAATTACGTTGTAAAAAATGGATACTTTAAGCTACAAGACGGTTTCCGTCAGCGCCGCCAAGGCCGAGCGCAAGTGGTACGTGATCAATGCTGAGAACCAGGTAGTAGGTCGATTGAGCTCCCAGATTGCTTCGATTCTTCGTGGCAAGAACAAGCCGAGCTACACCCCCCACGATGATACTGGTGATTATGTTATTGTGATCAATGCGGACAAGGTTCGCCTTACTGGTGCCAAGTGGGCACAGAAAGAGTACAAAGACTACTCATTACACCCCGGTGGTTTGAAGGTAGTTCGTGCAGAGGAGATGTTGACCAAATTTCCGGAGCGCATATTAGAGCGCGCTGTGAAGGGGATGCTTCCGAAGACGAAGTTGGGTCGCCACATGTACAAGAAAATGTTTGTGTACACTGGTTCACAGCATCCGCACGCTGCACAAAAACCAGAAACGCTCGAACTCTAATGCCGATTGCCTTGAAAGGGGCAGGCTATCAATTACTCATCAAGATTATTCATCATTTAGAATATGGAAATGATTAATGCCATCGGTCGCCGTAAAACTGCTGTGGCCCGGGTATATCTGACAAAAGGAGAAGGCAAGATCACGGTTAATGGTCGTGATTATCGCGAGTACTTCCCTCAGGTTCATGTTCAGCACAATGTAACTGATCCGTTTGCAACGGTAGGTATTGAGGCTGCATACAACCTCAAAGTAAACGTTAAAGGAGGTGGTTTCAAAGGACAGGCCGAGGCGGTTCGCCTAGGTATCAGCCGTGCGCTGGTTAAACTGGACGCTGAATTCAAGCCTGCGCTTAAAGCGAAGAAGTATCTTACACGAGACAGCCGTGCTGTTGAGCGCAAGAAATTTGGTCGTCCAAAAGCGCGTAAACGCTTCCAGTTCTCCAAGCGCTAATTGCGCCTTTTTCCACTCTCTTTTTTCATTATTCAAAAAAATCGCTTTTGAAAAATGCAAAAGCCCACTTATAAAGAATTGCTCGATGCGGGCTGCCACTTTGGGCACATGCGCCGCAAATGGAATCCAAAAATGACTCCTTATATCTTTACGGAGCACAAGGGTATCCATCTGATTGACCTTAACCGTACCTCTGAATGCCTTGAGCGCGCCGCTACGGTCGTCAAGAGCATGGCGAAGAGCGGTAAGAAAATTATGTTTGTCGCAACTAAAAAACAAGCGCGCGAGATCGTACAGCAGGCTGCCCAAAGTGTTGGAATGCCGTTTGTGACCGAGCGTTGGTTGGGTGGTATGATGACCAACTTCATGACGCTTCGTAAGTCTGTCAAGAAAATGCAGAATATCGAGCGTTTGCTTGCCGATACCACTTTGACAAGCATTACCAAAAAGGAACGTTTAACATTGGGACGTGAGCACTCCAAGATGCACAAGCAATTGGGTGGTATCGCCGACTTGAATCGCCTTCCTAGTGCTGTGTTTATCGTGGATATCCACCATGAGCACTTGGCTCTTGCGGAAGCACGCCGCTTAGGTGTAAAGACTTTTGCTATGGTTGATACCAATTCGGATCCAACGTTGGTGGATTTCCCTATCCCAAGTAATGATGATGCATCAAAGTCGATTGCTTTCATTACTAACTACATGGTCGCTGCCATCAAAGAAGGTTTGGACGAGCGCAAAGCGAAGAGCGACGAGAAAGAATAATATCCTTTTTCTTATTTAAGAACCGGCAATGGTAGCGCATTATTTTAATACGACCTTTTGCCGGTTTTTTTAGTTTAAATCTGTCAACACATTTGCCGAAAGGCATCTCAAACATACTTATTATGAGCAAAATCTCTGTTGCCGACATCCAAAAGCTGCGTGAAACAACTGGCGCAGGTATGATGGACTGTAAAAAGGCACTTGAAGAATCTGCTGGCGATTTTGAAGCCGCAAAAGATTATCTCCGCAAAAAAGGTATCGCAAAAGCTGCCAAGCGCGAGGACCGCGAGGCCAGTGAAGGCGTTGTTATCGCGCAAACGAACGGTGGACAGACACAGGGTATCCTAGTGGCGCTCAACTGCGAAACGGATTTCGTTGCACGGAATGAAAATTTCATTGCGATTACCCAGAAGATTGCGGACATCGCTTTGGAAAATATGCCAGCCAGCCTTGATGCTTTGATGGCACTGCCTTATGAGGCTGGTGTTACGATCGCTGAAAAAGTAGGCGAACAGAATGGCGTTATTGGAGAAAAGATTGAGCTTACTCGTTATGAGTCATTGAGCGCTGCTCAGGTATTGACCTACAACCACTCTAACAACAAGCGCTCTGTTTTGGTAGGGCTTAACAAAGAGGGTGGAGAGCAGTTTGCACAAGCAGGTCGGGATGTAGCCATGCAAATCGCTGCAATGAATCCAGTTTCTGTGAGCAAAGACGATGTAGATCCCACGATTATTGAGAAGGAGATGGAAATTGGCAAGGAGCTTGCTCGTAATGAAGGCAAATCAGAAGATATGCTGGAGAAAATTGCAGCAGGTCGATTGAACAAATTCTTCCAAGAGAATACGCTGCTATCACAGAAATTTGTGAAGAACGGTGATGTTACTGTTGAGCAATACCTGAAAGGCCTCGATAAAGAGCTAACGGTTACTGCGTTTAAAGTAGTTGCACTTTAATTCTACGGCACACGATTGCTGACAGCATTTGTAAAGCGTGTGGCATATTTGGAAACAAATGTGCCGCACGCTTTTGCATTTCTGCCTTTTTGTCTGCTTTTTTTGAAAAGAATATACGATTCAGACAATGGCAAGCGTTTTGCCACCTACTAATATAACCAAAAATCCGCACCTTTGCTGACGTAATTGCAGGTGCGATTTATTAATTGCATTTGCTAGATTTACTTGTGTACGTATGTTCGAGAACTTTTTTATGCCATTATCTAATGATGACGAACCTGATTTCGTACCGCTTTTTTCTTTAGAGGAGGATGAAGAGGCGAAGCAGAGTGAAATCTTTCCGACCACGCTTCCCATTTTACCGTTAAAGAACACGGTACTTTTCCCTGGTATCGTCACCCCAATAACCATTGGCCGGGATAAGAGTATCCGGGCCGTACAGCAAGCTTATGAGGATACTCGATATATAGGAGTTCTTTCTCAAAAAGATGTAAAATACGAGTCTCCTTCTGCTGCGGATTTACACACAGTGGGTACGGTAGCTCGTATTTTAAAGTTGTTAAAAATGCCAGATGGTTCTACTACTGCCATTCTGCAGGGGAGAAAGCGATTTCGTCTTGATGCCATGATTAGTGAGGATCCTTATATGATCGGGGAAATCACGCTTTTGGAGTATGAGAAGGAGAAACAGACGATGGAATTTAAGGCTATTATCAGCAGTATAAGGGATTCTGCGCGCCATATTATTGAGCTTTCGCCACAAATTCCTTCCGAGGCGGCTGTAATGCTCCGAAATATTAGTAATGATAATTTTCTTTTAAATTTTATTGCCTCTAACTTGGGTATAGATTTGAAGGATAAGCAAGCTATTTTGGAGGAAAACAGGCTGCTTGATAAGGCCAATATGATCTTGCGGTTTATGGATAGCGAGCTGCAATTATTGGAATTGAAAGATCAAATTGAATCTAAAGTACGGGTAGATATAGAGAAGCAGCAACGAGATTATTTCTTGAGTCAGCAGTTAAAAACGATTCAAGAAGAACTTGGTCAAAACCCTCAGGAGGAAGAGATCAATGGGTTGGTGGTGCGATCCAAGAAGAAAAAGTGGCCCAAAAACGTTCAAGAAGCATTTGATCGGGAGATCAATAAGATTCGGCGAGTGAATCCACAAGTCGCTGAATATGCCATTGGAATTAACTATTTAGAGACGTTATTGGATCTTCCATGGGAGGATTTTTCTAAAGATCAATTTGATCTTAAGAAAGTGAAACAGGTTTTGGATAAAGATCACTTTGGCCTACAAAAAGTCAAGGAGCGTATTTTAGAGCATTTAGCGGTACTTAAGTTAAAGGGCGATATGAAGGCGCCAATTCTTTGCTTAGTGGGGCCTCCTGGTGTAGGTAAAACATCGCTTGGCAGTAGCATTGCCAAGGCGCTGAAACGCAAATACGTACGAATGTCGCTTGGAGGATTACACGACGAGTCGGAGATTCGAGGGCACCGAAAGACGTACATTGGCGCGATGCCGGGGCGGGTTATCCAGTCCCTTAAAAAGGTAAAGTCTGGAAACCCTGTTTTTATACTTGACGAGATCGACAAGGTAGGAAAAGACTTTCGTGGGGATCCTTCTTCTGCATTGCTAGAGGTATTAGATCCGGAGCAGAACACTACTTTTCACGACAATTACCTTGAGTTAGAGTACGATCTTTCGAAGGTATTATTTATTGCGACAGCCAACTCTCTGGCAACTATTCAGCCTGCTTTATTGGATCGTATGGAGATCATTTCTTTGGCGGGCTATTCTTTAGAGGAAAAATTGGAGATTGCCAAGCGGCACTTGGTTCCGGAGCAGCGCAAGGAACACGGGCTAAAAAATGATCAGATTAAGCTGTCGGATAAGGCTATAGCAGCCATTATTCATGATTATTCAGCAGAAAGCGGTGTTCGTAATCTTAATCGTGAAATTGGGTCGGTAATGCGATATGCTGCCAAGAGTATTGCGATGGAGGAGCCCTTTGAAGCGGTGATCAAGCCAGAGCATTTGCGGAAAATATTGGGGCCAACTAAATACGAAAGCGACACTTATACAGAAAAGCAACCTAGTGGGGTAGCGGTGGGTTTGGCTTGGACAAGCGTTGGCGGTGAGATCTTGTTTATCGAGGTAAGTCTTAATAAAGGAAATGGTAAGCTTCAGCTTACCGGAAACCTAGGCGATGTGATGAAAGAAAGTGCGTTTACAGCCTTATCTTTCCTGAAAGCGCATGCAGAGACGTTTGGTTTAGAGCCAGAACAGTTTGAGAAAACAGATATTCATATTCACATCCCGGAGGGCGCTATACCAAAGGACGGTCCATCTGCGGGGATTACCATGCTCACTGCGATTACTTCTGCATTTACCAAAATTCCGGTTAAGCCCTATTTGGCAATGACGGGAGAAATTACTTTACGTGGTAAGGTTTTGCCAGTAGGAGGGATCAAAGAAAAAATCTTGGCAGCCAAGCGAGCGGGGCTAAAAGAAGTTATGTTGTGCAAAGAGAACCAAAAGCATATTGAGGAAATTGAGCCAGAGTACATCAAGGGAATTACGTTTCATTATGTCGGGCGGATGAGCGAAGTGTTAGAGGTTGCGTTGGGGATTGGCAAAGGGGAGGAACCGCGGTCTTCAAAACGCAAAAAGAAGTCGCAGTAAATATTTTTTTGCATTAAAAAACAAAATGTTTTTATTTTGAAAATAAAATGTTTATTTTTGCGGCATCTTTTGATTCAATAAACTATTTCTACCACCATGGCAAACGAAAAAGATTCTAAACTAAAAACACTGGAAGCCACCATTGAGCGGCTGGATAAAACGTATGGCAAAGGCACTATTATGCGCCTTGGCGATAAGCAGAGCATTGAGGTGGAGGTCATTCCGACGGGTTCCCTTGGTTTAGATCTTGCGCTTGGGTGTAGTGGATATCCAAAGGGGCGTATCGTTGAGATATATGGTCCGGAGTCATCAGGTAAAACGACTTTGGCGATTCATGCGATTGCCGAGGCACAGAAGAAGGGAGGGATTGCAGCTATTATTGATGCGGAGCATGCTTTTGACCGTTTTTACGCCGAGTCTTTGGGCGTGAATGTGAATGATCTTCTAATTAGCCAACCCGATAATGGGGAGCAAGCATTAGAGATTGCTGAGAACTTGATTCGTTCTGGGGCAATTGATATTTTGGTGGTTGACTCTGTCGCTGCATTGGTTCCGCGTTCGGAGATTGAGGGAGAAATGGGGGATAATAAAGTGGGTCTTCAGGCGCGTTTAATGAGCCAAGCGATGCGGAAGTTGACTTCTTCGATCGGTAGAACAGGGTGCTGTTGTATTTTCATCAACCAGCTTCGCGAGAAAATTGGGGTGATGTTTGGCAATCCTGAGACTACAACTGGCGGTAATGCTCTAAAGTTTTACGCTTCAGTTCGTCTGGATATTCGCAAAAGCGGTGCGGCAATTAAGGATAAAGATGGCAATGTAGTGGGGAATCAAGTAAAAGTGAAGGTGGTAAAGAATAAACTAGCACCGCCTTTCCGGGTAGCTGAATTTGAGATTATCTTTGGAGAGGGTATTAATAAAAATGGGGAAATCATCGATCTAGGGGCTCAGTTTGATATTGTACAAAAGAGCGGTGCTTGGTACAGCTATAATGGTGCAAAAATCGCACAAGGAAGGGACGCTGCTAAGTTATTTTTGGCAGATAATCCAGAAATGGCACTTGAAATTGAGCAGAAGGTAAAAGAAAAAATTAACGGAGCGACGGCTACTCCAGCTTCGAAAACAGCAACTTCTAAGGTAGCTGCAGCGGACCTGGATGACCCGGATGGCGATTTCGAGCTGTAGTTGCTCCATCAAAATAAATTATGAAAGATATTCGCTCACTTTCTTATTCGGAAGTTGAATCACTTTTTTTGGAATGGGGAGAGCCTAAGTTTAGAGCCAAACAATTGTATGAGTGGTTGTGGTCGAAAGGAGCAACAGGATGGGATATGCTCACTAATATTCCCAAAGCGCTAAGGACACGGTTGGGCGAGCAGTATTCCTTTCATACCTTATTGGAAGATAAAGTACAACATAGTTGGGATGGTACCATCAAGACCCGATTTTTGACGCATGATGGTCATCGAATTGAAAGTGTTCTGATCCCCGTTCCAGACGATCAACGGTTCACGGTTTGTGTTAGTACACAAGTTGGTTGTAGCTTGACTTGTAAGTTTTGTGCAACGGGTAAAATGGGGCGAGAGCGTAATCTAGATCCTTGGGAAATTGTGGATCAGGTTACTTTAGTTAATAAACAGTGTAATGAAGCGTTTGGTCGGGGACTGACGAACATCGTGTATATGGGAATGGGTGAGCCTTTGCTCACTTATGCAAATACCATGAAAAGTATTGAGCATATAACCAAGCCTGCTCCCATGGGTCTCGGAATGTCCCCTTCTCGTATTACCGTGAGTACAGCTGGGATTGCAAAGATGATTATGAAGTTGGCCGATGACGGGTTTCGTTCTAACCTAGCTTTAAGTTTGCATGCGGCGGATGATATGAAGCGAAATGAAATCATGCCAATTAACGGGACGAATAACTTGGAGGCACTGATGTCTGCGCTGGAGTATTTCTATCGTAAAACGAAAAACCGCATTTCCTACGAGTATATAGCATTTGATCAGTTTAATGACGGGCCAGAGGATGCTGCAAAGCTAATTATGTTGTGTAGGCGCCGTTTTCCGGTTCGAGTGAACATCATCGAGTATAATCCGATTGGAGGGGAGTCTTTTGAGAAATCGGCCGATGAGCGATTAAATGCGTTTGCTGCTCGTTTGGCTAGCCATGATGTGACAGTTACCGTTCGGCGGAGTCGCGGGAAAGACATAGATGCTGCGTGTGGCCAGTTGGCAAACAAGGCATAATACCCTGGTTTTTTGTTGGTACAGCCTGGTTGTTTTCTTTTTATGCAATAAAATGCCCTGGTAGCGATGCAGGTTCCCTTAATTGGTCGGAAATTTGCTGCCAAGACAGAAGATTATGATAACTAAAGGACTTACCTCTATTTCGCCTATAGATGGGCGGTACGCTGACAAGACGGTTGAACTAAGCGCATACTTCAGCGAGCATGCATTGATTCGGTACCGTGTGTTTGTTGAAATTCAATACTTCATTGCGCTTTGTCAGTTTGGGCTACCGGAGCTTAGTGCTTTTGAGGAGGATAAAATTGACGAGCTTAATGGAATTTTTGAGCATTTTAGCATTGCGGATTCGGAATATATAAAGACGATTGAGCGGACGACCAATCACGATGTAAAAGCGGTTGAATATTTCTTAAAAGAGCGATTTGATGCACTCGAGCTCTCTCATTTGCGGGAGTTTGTGCATTTTGGTCTCACCTCACAGGATGTTAACAATACAGCGAATCCTTTGCTTTTTAAGCATGCCTTGGAGGAGGTATATTATCCGTTATTAGAGGAGTTGATATCTAGTTTGGAGGCATTTGCTTTAGATTGGGCTCAGATTCCGATGTTGGCTCGTACCCATGGTCAACCAGCTTCTCCAACATTATTGGGTAAGGAAATTGCTGTGTTTGCAGAGCGGTTAAGTACCCAGCTGCAGTTGCTAAAAGGGGTCCCCCATAAAGCAAAGTTTGGGGGCGCTACTGGTAATTTCAATGCGCATTATGCGGCGTATCCGGACTATGACTGGCAGGCTTTTGCTAGGGATTTTATTCGTGAGTTTTTAGGTTTAGAGCGTTCGTTTCCTACAACACAGATTGAGCATTACGATTGTTTAGCCGCTCAATGCCATGGAATAAGCCGGATTAATACCATTCTGATTGATTTTTGTCGAGATATTTGGACGTATATTTCAATTGAATATTTTAAACAACGTACTATTGCTGGTGAGATCGGTTCCTCTGCTATGCCCCACAAGGTAAATCCGATTGATTTTGAGAATGCAGAAGGGAATTTGGGCATAGCCAACGCGCTTTTGGGGCATTTTGCTGAAAAGCTACCCATTTCACGGTTGCAACGGGATTTAACAGATTCTACTGTTTTACGAAACTTGGGAGTTCCTGTTGCGCATTCTGTCATTGCGTTAAAATCTATATTTAAGGGGATTAGTAAGTTGCAATTGAATGAGGGAAAGCTTTTTGCTGATTTAGAAGACAACTGGATGGTTGTGGCTGAGGGAATTCAGGTAATTTTACGGAGAGAGGGATACCCCAACCCATATGAGGCACTTAAAGAGTTAACGCGTGGCCGTTCGGATATCAACCAATCAGTACTTCATGATTTTATTGATACATTGCAGGTGTCAAGCAGTGTTAAGGAGGAGCTAAAGCTATTAACTCCTCACAATTATACTGGTAACAAATAAGCTACGCCTGCGGATCATTGGGATCTAGAATCGGTTGGTTGTAGTGATCGTTTTGAGTCCAGTACTTCATTTAATTCAAATAATTCAAGGTTTTGACGGACGACATACTCATACGATTGTTATTGTTACCCATTTCATTGCTTTACGGAATGGGGGTTTCTATGCGTAATTTATTGTACCAAACGGGTTTACTTCGAAGTGTTCGATTTGATCTTCCCGTTATTTCGGTCGGAAATTTATCCGTAGGAGGTACTGGCAAATCTCCCCATATTGAGTATTTACTTAAATGGTTGGATGATTATATACAGGTAGGGGTATTAAGTCGAGGGTACGGTCGGAAGACCTATGGTTTCAGGGAAGTTCAGCCGATGGACGATGCTACGGAAGTTGGTGACGAGCCTTTACAGTTTAAGCGAAAGTTCAGGGAAATTCCAGTTACGGTGAGTGAGAGTAGGGCATTAGGGGTTCCTCAGATGTTAAAGAGTTATCCCCACTTACAGTGTGTTTTATTAGACGATGCTTTTCAACATTTAGCGGTAAAGCCGGGGTTGAATATTTTACTCACAGAGTATTCTAAGCCTTTCACTAGGGATTGGCTGCTGCCGTCAGGAAGGCTCCGTGAGTGGCGGGCTGCTTATCGTCGTGCCGATATTATTATCGTAACAAAAACGCCTGATCAGCTTAGCAATGAGCAACGGGTAATGCTTTTGCGAGAGATTAATCCTTTCCCGAAGCAGCGGGTTTATTTTAGTAAATACCGATACGAAACACCTTATGATTTATTTCGACAGGGGATAAGGCGTCCTTTAGATTTAGATACGGATTTATTATTAGTAAGTGCCATTGCAAATACTGATTATTTATTGCATTATTTGGGGCGAAATGCCAGGTCAGTACACACTATCGAGCACGAGGATCATCATTTTTTTAATGAGGCTGATTTAAGTGATATTGCTCGTCGTTTTTCCTCGATTAACTCTGACAATAAAGTATTGATTACGACGGAGAAGGATGCCACCCGTCTTGACTTACATCGTTCTTTTTTTATAGAGCATAAGATTCCAGTGATTGTTTTGCCAATTGCTGTTGAGTGGGTTGGTGCAGATGAATATCGATTTCAGGAGGAGGTAAAACGTTATTTATTAGATTTTAAAGTGTAATGATTTACAGAGCCATTCAATTATCGATTGTGATACAGATGGCCTTATCAAAGGAGTTGTGGTGGCCATCCGGAGCGAGGTTGTTTCCGTTGGTTCCGGCATTTGATGTATTGGATGGGATTTCAGGGTGGATTTCGGGGTTGTTATCATCTTTACTGGTGCTAAGTGTGATAGCAATGGTAAGTGGATTTTGGTCTAAACGTAAGCATGCGATTACTGGTATTGTATTGATGAGTTTGTTGGGCTTAATAGATATGAATCGATTGCAGGTATGGGTTTGGATGTGGTTTTTATTATGGATACTTGATATATGGGGAGGTGGGTCGAAGCATGGATATAGGTGGGTTCTCGCTGGAATTTATTTTTGGGGCGGGCTAAACAAGCTGAACCCTTGGTTTCTTGATAATTTTGATTGGTTTTGTGCTGCGTTTGAGTGGAGTTCTCCTTTTGTTGGAAATAAGTTAGCCGCTGGACTTGCTGCGATCTTTGAGTTGGTATTGGGGATGTTTTTGTTGTGGCATTCAAGCAGGAGGTGGGCGATTTGGGGTGTTTTTCTTATTCATTGTTATATATTGTTGGTGATAGGCCCAATTGGATACAATTGGAATCAGGTCGTTTGGCCGTGGAATATCGCGATGATGGGATTAGTCTGGCATTTTTTTAGGGAGTTGGGGGAGGAGAAAAAGCCAATTTGTTACTTTATTGTTTTGGTTGCGATTTTGGTTTGGGTAATGCCTGTTTTGAATTTTTTTGGGTGGTGGCCTGAATCTTTTTCTTGGAAAATGTATTCCAATACTCAGCGGGAGGCGGGGATTGTATCGGCAGTTGGTAGACCTTGTTTGGTATTGGCACCGTATTGGGATCGTTATTCTGTGGAAGATCGGTATTTACAAATTGATGATTGGTCTTATGCAGAGTTAAAGGTTCCTGCATTTAATAGTATCCGAACATTTGAGAAAGTGTTAGTTTATACGAGAGATTGTAGTGATGCACCTTCAGATCGTATACAATTAGATATTTACACCGTTAATCGTTGGAAAAGATGAGTTGGCCAAATAGGATTGTTTCGTTGGTTCCCTCTCAAACGGAGCTTCTTTATGATTTGGGGCTAGATCGGGAGGTAGTGGGTATTACCAAATTTTGTATTCATCCACAACAATGGTATCGTACAAAGACCAGGGTGGGGGGGACGAAAACAGTGGATGTGGAAAGGGTTCTTTCCCTTCGTCCTGATTGGGTAATTGCGAATAAGGAGGAAAATGTCCGGGAGCAGGTAGAGGCTATTTCAAGGCATTGTTCGGTGTATGTCAGTGACATTAAGACCTTAGAGGATGCTTACAAAATGATGATGGACATTGGGAAGATAGCTGGGAAAGTTGACCGGGCTTTGGATTTGGTAGATCGGATTAAGGGTGGATTTGAGGATTATCCGTCTGTTAGTTACAGCGCGGAGCGAGTCTTGTACGTTATATGGAGGCAGCCATGGATGGCTGCTGGGGGTGACACTTTTATTCATTCGCTAATTTCTAAGTGTGGTTGGCATAATATTCTAGCTGATCAGGTTAGGTATCCTGAATTTACGGTTGAACAGCTGAAACAGTGGAATCCAGATCGCATATTGTTATCATCGGAGCCTTACCCATTTAAAGATCGGCATGTGGAGGAGTTTAGAAGACAGTGCCTGGGGGCGCGTATTCAATTGGTAGATGGGGAAATGTTTTCCTGGTATGGTAGTAGGCTACTGAAGTCTACCGAAGTGTTACGAAGCTATTGGTAGAAATAAAAAAGCCACTCTTGCGAGTGGCTTTTAGAAACCTGCTGTTAACTATTTTAATTCTAATCTTAGTCGAGTGATTGGTTGGCTGTATTGGCGCTGTTCACGAGTTGCTGGTATTCAACTGGGGTAAGTTTATCCATACAGAAATGGATTGGATTGATTGGTTTACCTTTATAGTGTACTTCATAGTGCAAATGGGGAGCTGTAGAAACTCCGGTATCGCCAACTTCTCCGATCTTTTGTCCTTTTTTAAGTTTTTCGCCTACCCGAACATTGATTCGATTCATGTGGGCGTACCATGTTTCGTAGCCGTATCCGTGGTTAATCCGCACACATTGGCCATACCCGGAGCGCCAGCCTGCTTCTGCCACAACTCCGTCACCGGAGGCTTGAATAGCGGTTCCAACCCGTGCTGGGAAGTCTACGCCTTGGTGGAATTTTTTTACTTTGTAGATGGGGTGTATTCTATAACCAAATCCGGAGAGTACGTTCATGCTTTTTTGCAGTTTGTCTTCACGGACGGGTTTAATGCTTGGTATAGAGGCCAACATCTGTTGTTGATTATTAGCCAGCTCTTGAATAGTGTCAAGGGACTTACTTTGAAGTGCCATTTGATGGGCCAGCGCATCCATTTTATCTAGGGCAGTTCTTAGGACGTCACTACCGTATTTGAATGCGGACAATTCGGGGTGTGGATTGTGGCCACCGACGCCGCCCATCCATATATCCTGATTAATGGGATCCATGCCAAATACGGCCCGGTGAACATTTGCATCGCGTTCTTGGATGTTATGTAACACTTTGGACATTAGATCCAGTTGACCGTTCAGTTGGTCATACTTATAGGACATTTGATCGATTTCACGAAGTAATTCTTTTTCTCTTGGAGAGGGGAAATAGGTATAAAGCAGGATAAGCATTCCCACAGCAGTAACCAACACGACGGAGAAGAAGCCGAAGGCTTGAAGTACTCGTGTGCGGAAAGACACGACTACTTTCTCATAGGTTAAGGTGTGAATATTGTAGACAAATTTTTCTTTGCGTCCCATACCGAAAGTCTTTGTCAATCAGTGCTTTATGAAGCGATGATTGATAGCGAATTAATATCCGAATGTTGTGGGGGGATTAGTATTAAAGATTAAAACAAGTAAGTGGATTCGGATATATCCGCTAGTAAACTTCCTTTTTTGTATAATTATTTTTTTTAATAAGGAAGACACTAAGATTACAAAGGTAGAATAATTATTTTTTTTTACAAAAAATACGGTGTAAAAAGTGTTTTGGAGGGGTTCGAAGACCGTTTTACAAATTAGAAACGGCCTGAAGAAGTTTTTGTTCATCACCTGCGCGGAATCCCTTGTGTTGCCAAACCAGATTTCCTTTTTGATTAAACAGGAATACTTGTGGGAATCCGTTGAGTCCTCCTGGCAGTATTGATTTGAACGCTCGGGCGCTATCCCACCAGACTTCGAAGGGGTAGTTTTTTTGTTGAAGGCGTTGTTTAATTTGGGGAAATCGGTCTGGGAAGTCGAGCGAGATAGCGATGATTTTAAGATCATATTTTTCCTGCCATTCTTTGTAGTGGTGTGCGTAGGTTTCCAGTTCTGTGGAGCAGGGGAAACAGGTGGTCAGCCAGAATGCGAGGAGGGTTGCTTTGTGTTTCTGATCAAGCAGGGTAGTAGATGACACGTTGGTATTGCTGTCAGGAGAGGTGAGTAGTACGTCGAAGGGGAAAGCAGGAGAGGGTTGTGTTACTTGGGTGGATTGTGCGATAAGGTTCGCTGAACTAGAAGCAGTGAGTAGTATTAAGAAAATTAATTTTTGCAGCATATCACAATGTTTATTTTGCTTGGAAGGAAAAAATAATTGGTTGGGTATGGACTTCCAAAGGTGCAAAGGTTGGTTGATACTTTTGCAAAAATGCATATATCTCTGTTAAATTCCGTTCAGATTCGGAAAAAAATCGTCTATTTGAGTCACTTTCTTCTATTTTTCATAAATTGTAAACAATCTAGTTATGAGTAAAATGAATCGAACCTTTTATGTTATTGCCTTCTTGCTAGGCTTTTTATCGGTGAATGGTCAGTCTGAGATTGAGCGTAAGGTATTAGCAGCAAAGGATGCAGCGGCGAAGGCGGATACTGGTTGGACTACTGGTGCAAGTTTTGGTCTGGATTTGTCCGGGATGGGTATGTTTAACCCAAAGGTTGGTGCGGGTGGCAACCGGTTTGGTATTGGTGGCTTGGGCAGGGTTTTTGCAGATTACAAGCGAGGCAAGGTGTTTTGGTCGAATGACTTGAATCTACAATTAGCTGCGCAGCGCACGCAGGTGGTGAACACGCAGACGGTCAACGGAGTAACCAGCACACAATATCGTAGTGATTTTTTGAAGAACTTGGATGTGCTTCGATTGAACTCCAGGTTTGGATATGCTATCATTGGAAGTAAAATTTTTGCTGCAGTAGACATGTTGGCACAAACGTTTGTGTTGCCCACTTATCCGGGTAATACGTTGCAGCCGATTAATGATGGGGAAAAATCTACAGCTCGTTTTTTAAATCCCTTGACGTTGACGGTGGCGCCTGGTTTAGCCTACAACCCGAGCAAGCATTTATCTTTTTTTTACTCACCTGCGGGGGTACGATTTATTAATGTTCCGGATGATCGAATTGCATTGTTGACAATTCATGGGAATGAGCCCGGTTCGAACTATTTTCTGGGTATTGGTTCGGAGTTGAAGGTTGGATATAACAACAAATTTTTCAAAGATAAATTATCAATCAACAGTCGCTTGGGGCTTTACTCCAATTATTTAAAAGAGCCTACGAATGTGGATGTATTGTGGAATAATACAATTGATATTCAGATCTTCAAGGGATTATCATTGGGATTATTGGGTGAGCTTTTTTATGATCACGACATGAAGGTACAGATTGATCGAAATGGGAACGGTGTATTTGGGGAGACAAAGGCTACCAACACTAATTTAGTGAGTGCAGATGAATTAGCCCCTGCGGCCTCCATCACAGGTGCTTTTTTGTTGAAGTATAGTCGAATTTTTTAATGGGTAGCTGATTGAGGTTGTTGCCCTTTATTACGGGGTTATCGATAAGATTGAACATTTCTTATATAACAGCGTTTTAAATGCCTCTGTCGTTTTTAGAACACAGAGGCATGCGTTTTTCCACCACAAGTTTCGCATGTGGATTTTTTCCTTTAAATGAATTTTCCGAGCCCTTGCCTATTTTATTCACGCTGCATTTTCGCGGCATAAAAAACTGTTAAATGGCACTTCGCTTACCTGCTGTTGGCATTGATGACATGGCGTTGTATGCGCCCAAATTGTATTTGGATATTAGAGCGCTGGCCGAAAAGCGACAGATTTCTTATGAAAAATTACGGGATGGCTTAGGTTTACATAAGATGGCGATTCCGGATGTTCACGAAGATACTGCTACAATGGCGGCAGAGGCGATTTTTGAGTTAATTGATCGAAATAAGATCGATCCTAGGAAAATCGGAAGGGTTTGGCTTGGCACCGAAAGTGCACTAGACATGGCGAAGCCGACCGCAACCTATGCAGTTGGGATGGTTCAAGACCGTTTAAAGGCAAGGTATGGAGCGGACTGCTTTAGGCATTGTGACATGTTGGATATGACTTTTGCTTGCATAGGTGCGACGGATGCGTTGCTCGGGACTATTGATTGGGTTCAACAACAGAAAGATCGGATAGGAATTGTAGTGGCCGCTGATATTGCGAAGTATGAATTAGAGTCCACTGGTGAGTATACACAAGGGGCTGGGGCGATTGCCATTTTAATTCGGCACAATCCAAGAATATTAAAAATAAGGCCTTTGGTAGGGGTGGCGTCGGAGAGTGTACATGATTTTTTTAAGCCTCGTAGGGAGCGGTTCTCGGAGACTCCTATTTTTGATGGGCAGTATTCCAATCAGTGTTATCAGAATAGGATGATGGAGGCCTTGACTCATTTCCGGGAACTTGCTGTTCAGTCGGGTTTATTTAAAGCTGATCAGTATAAGGCGATGAGTGAGCGGTGGGCTCGAATGATTTTTCATTTACCCTACTCTTTTCATGCAAAAAGGATGTATGTTGAGCAGTATATCCAAGAGCGTAAGGATAAGGGCGTGTTTACATCCGATTTAAAGCAATTAAAGTTGGATGTGCCCGATCGGAGTCAGTTTGAGGAGGAGAAGTTGTTTCTGAAGGCACAAGCTGCTTTCAATAAAGCGATCAGCGAGTCGTCCTCTTATCAGCGATTTGTTCAGGAAAAATTGGAGAAGGCTCAGCGTGCCAGTAGTGAAATGGGAAATTTGTACACCGCTTCTATTTTTTTGGCATTGATGAGTACATTGGAGGCTGATTTTCAAGATGGAGTAGAGTTAAGCGGTAAAAGAATAGGTTTTGTAGCTTATGGTTCTGGTTCAAAGGCCAAAGTTTTTGAGGCAGTTATTGGACGTGAGTGGAAGACTGCGGTAAGTCAATTTCACGTATTCCAGAAATTAGCTAACAGGAGGTCTATTTCCTATGATTGTTATGAAGCGTTGCATAAGGGCTGCCGGGTTGAGCCGCATGCTCCGGAGGCAGGCCGGTGGAAATTAGATCGAGTTGGGGTGGAGGGTGTTACATTAGGTGCGAGGTATTATTCAGAATTTGGAAATTAGGGAATAATTATAAAAACAAGCGAAAGGGCCGGCAACCTGAAGTTGCCGGCCCTTTTTATGTATTAGGTATAACTTTGAGTTAGAGTGCTTCTTCATCAAAGTACACTTTATAGTACTTTTTACCTTTTTCCTCGTCGAAGCCCCGCTCGATGAGATCTCTTCGGCCGTGCACATAGATGTGGAAGTTTTTATCCAATTTGATCACGCTTTTGAGCACTTTAAACTCTTTTTTTACCGCTTGGTTACTGATGTCGAATTTTTCTTCAAGGGGGACTGCATAAGCGGTAGAGTAGGTATCTCTAAATGCTTTAAAAGCTTCTTGTTGTTCTTCCTCAGGGAAGAGCGTTTTCGCGTAATCATCGAACTCAAATTCTTCATTTTCTTTGAAGTAGAGGCCTGAGCGGTAGAGTGTGTCCAGTTGGTCAGCTCGATCTAGTCCAAATTGGTGAGGAAGTTTGTCGTTAATAAACTCACCTGATAGGGCTATATAATGTCGAGTATTGAAGTAGTTGTCTTCGATTGGTCGCAGGCGCAGGAACTCATCCTTCCAGAAAGAGCGTTCGTCTTTTTTTGATACGGTATCTATAGCGCAGATACGGTAGCCCTCTGACTCATCTACATTAAAGATTAGGGCAGCTGTTTCTAGTTTAGCGGTTGGAATTCCTTCCAGAACATTGATTAGAAAGGCTTCGTCTTTTCGTTCTACTTTCAGGAAAGGGTCTTTGGTTTGGATTTTGACTAAAGCGATGGCCTGGACGTTTTCGTTTTGTAGCAGGATATCATCGAAATATGCCACGAAAAATTCACCTCCTTTTACTTTGGGGAGTTCTGATTGTTCATAGAGCCTTTGAGCGAGGATGGGCAATTGATCCGCTAGGGACTCTGGGTTGGAGAAGATGGTTAGGCAGCTTTGGAAAACAGGGTGGTGGCTTACATCTTCTTCGTGGTGGAAGTAAAAAAACTCTTCACTTTTTTCAAAGGGCTTTAGGAATGCTCCTGTGAGGAGTTCCTGTGCGACCTCGTGCAAAGGGGTAAGTGTTTGTTTGGGGATGCCAACGCCCTCATACCGGTTTTTGTTTCCTACCCATGCGGTAGCGAGGCGTCGCAAATGAGCGGATGAAATATCGAGCATATTTTAGATTTTTGCAGTTACAAAAGTACATCAAACCCTTCTTACGGTAGGGGCTTTTTGGCACAACTTATACTGATTTTGAGAATAGCGATCAATACACGGTTTTTACTTCCCAACAAGTTGGAAGGATTTGGATGGTACACCCATGAATTGGTGAATCGGATGGCGCGGTTGCACCCGGAGCATTCGTTTTTATTTCTTTTTGATCGGCCCTACGATCAGCGATTTGTATATGCCCCAAACATTACTCCGGTTGTGGTATATCCTCCTGCACGGCATCCTATTTTGTTTTATCTATGGTTTGAGTGGGCGATTCCAAGGGTCTTAAAAAAATGGAAGGCGGATGTCTTTTTTTCTCCGGATTCATTGCTTAGTTTGAGGAGTACTGTACCAACAGTACTGACAGTTCACGATGTAATTCCGTTGCAGATGCCGGATCAATTGAAGTGGGAGCATAGGGTATATTACCAACATTTCCTTCCGAAATTTATTCATCGAGCAGAGCGGGTTCTAACAGTTTCGCAATACACGAAGGAGAGCATTGTGGAGACCACAGGAGTAAGGCCAGAAAAGATAAAAGTAGTTTATAATGGGTGTAGGGAGTTATTTTGTCCTTTAGAAGAAAGAGAACAGCACCAAGTTAGGCTGAAGTATACAGGTGGGAAACCTTATTTTTTTTATACTGGAGCAATTCATCCTCGAAAGAATATACCTTTTTTAATTAGGGCATTTAACCGTTTTAAGGAGGAGACGGGGGCTGATGTTCAGCTTGTCTTAGCTGGCCGGTATGCTTGGAAGACAGGACCAGTTCAGGAGGCGCTGGAGCAATCGCCTTGGCGTTCTGATATTTTTTTATTGGGGTATGTAGAAGATTCCGATCTTGCAGCGTTGATGGCTTCTGCGTTGGCATTGGTTTATCCTTCTATCAGCGAGGGGTTTGGTTTGCCCATTTTGGAGGCGATGTATTGTGACATCCCTGTAATTACTTCCAATACCACGGCGATGCCCGAGGTAGCTGGGGACGCTGCTTTAATGATGGATCCCTATCAGATAGAGAGTTTATTGGGATGTATGATAGAGCTTTGGAGCCAACCGGATAAGAGAGCAGCGCTTGTGGGACGTGGGAGAATACAACGGCAACAATTTAGCTGGGATCTGGCAGCGGAGCAGACGCTTGCTGTTATTTTAGAAACAGGAAAAAAATAAGATATGGAACGGAAGTACGACATTTTATTATTTGGTGCTAGTGGATTTACTGGGCAGTTAATTGCTGCTTATTTAGCAGATCGGGCAGCGTCGGAAGGTATTCAATGGGCTATTGCGGGTAGGAACCGTCAGAAATTGGAACAGCTGAAAGCCTCTTTAGTTGGACAACAGCCCGACGTAGTAGTAGCGGATGTGGATAATCCGGAGAGTTTGGAACAGATGGCTGCTCAGACACGCGTGGTTATGAATGCGGTTGGTCCATTTAACTGGTACGGCAAGGGGGTTGTGAAAGCCTGCGTTGAGCAAGGAGCCCATTACTTGGATATAACGGGAGAACCCTCCTTTGTTGCGGATATATTTTTAACGTACGGGAAGGCTGCCGAAGAGAAGGGTATTTGTATTGTTAACTGTTGTGGGTTTGATAGTATTCCAGCAGATTACGTAGCCTGGTTGACAGCAAAGCAGCTTCCATTAGAGGAGCCAAAGTCGTTACGTGGTTATATAAGGACGAATGCGAGTTTTTCGGGCGGAACCTTTACTACGGCTATTCACGCATTGTATATGGAGACGCAACAACGTTCGGTGAAGGTAAAATTACCTCGTCATCCAAGCACGCCTCGGGTTCCCCTAAAAATACATTATCAGAAAGAGCTGAAGGCTTGGGCAATCCCAATGCCTGTTGTAGATCCGCATATTGTCAAGCGAAGTGCCTACCGACTTCCGAACGACTATGGTGAGGCAGTTGCTTATGGACAGTTTTTTCTTCGGTCATCGCTTTGGAAAGTGGTTAAGACGGTACTTCCTGTCTTGTTGACGATGTTACTGGTTCGTTTTTCGTTTTTTCGAGCCTGGTTATTTCGGCAAGCACCTCCAGGTACTGGGCCAGACGAGGCCATGCGATTACGCTCTCGCTTTGAAGTAGTCTGCATAGGCGAGAGTGGGGACAAGGCTGTCCGAACGGTTATTTCTGGAGGGGATCCTGGGTACAACGAGACGGCTAAGATGTTCTCAGAGGCAGCATTTACGATGGTGGAACGGGACAATGCTTCCACACTCCCATTTGGTGTTCTTACACCTGTAGAAGCATTTGGATCTGTTTTGAAGGATCGACTCCAGCGGGCTGGAATATTCTTCTCGATTTAGTAATTTGATCTCTATTATGGGAGAGGGCGTGTAAAAGCTTGCCTTTTTGCTATTCAAAGCGGCTGAAAAAGCTAGGTTTCTACCTTGGCGGGTGTTGCTATTGAGTAAAGATGGCAGCCCCTTGCGGGTACTCGGAACGCTCAACGCAGGAAAACTGCTGCGTATTCGATTTCAAACTTAACATTAACTTAAACGGCTTTTTTCGTGGCTCGGGTGATACCCGCCTGACCTTTGCGGCACAATCGCAAGGAGCAGACGTGTTCGTTGCATTATTGGATGCAAAAAAATAAAATCACCTTATCATGAAAAAACTATTTCTATTCTTAGTCGCTGTTTGGGCACTAGCCATTCAAGCAAGCGCCCAGACAATTGTAAACGTCACGGACGCTGATATACAAGCTGGTCAGACTGTCAACTGGACGAAAGACAAAGTATATCTCTGCGACGGCGTGGTGTACGTAGAAGAGGGAGCCACCTTAAATATTCAGGCGGGTACAGTTGTTAAGTTTACCCCTCGTGCTGACGTTGGAAATCCTTCTGCATTGGTTATTTGCCGTGGTGCGAAAATTTTTGCTACCGGAACGGTGGTGGAGCCTATTATTTTCACTGCGGAGGAAGATGATGTAAACAATCCGACTGACTTGGGCCCAAAAGACAACGCGCTTTGGGGTGGTCTGGTAGTATTGGGTAAAGGGGTGACTCAAAAAAATGGTAACAGCGAGGTAAATGTTGAAGGTATTCCAACCTCCGAGTCTCGGGGCATTTATGGTGGTACTGATAATGCAGATAATTCAGGTGTATTAAAATATGTTTCTATTCGCCACGGAGGTCGTCAGATTGCTTCTGGTAACGAACTAAATGGCTTGACATTAGGTGCAGTAGGAAGTGGAACAACGTTGGAATACGTTGAAGTATATGCCAATTCTGACGATGGAATTGAATTTTTTGGAGGTGCTCCGAACTTGAAATATGCGGTGGTCGCCTTTGCCGAGGATGATTCTTACGACTGGGACGAGGTTTACACAGGTAAAGGACAGTTCTGGTTTTCTATCCAGCGCGATGATGTTGCGGATGCAGGTGGTGAATTTGATGGTACTACTCCAGATGATGCTACGCCTTACTCTAATCCAAAGCTGTTCAATTGGACGCACATTGGTTCTGGACCTGGAGCGGCAGCTTCCAATCCAATTGGTTGGAACTTGCGCGCAGGAACAGCGGGTATAATTGCCAACTCTATTTTGTTGGCTCAAAAGGGTAAAGGACTAGAGGTTCAGGATAAAGCAGCTGGTGTGAACGATGCTTATGCCAAGTTATTGGCTGGAGAGTTAAAGTTACAGAATAACTTATTTTGGCAGATAGGAAGTAACATAACATTGGATGCATCTGCAACCGGTATCATCCGCGTAGGTTCTGCTGCAGAAGACGTAACCGCTGCTGCTTTGGTTACCCATTTGAATGATAATAAAAACTTCATTGCGGATCCTGCTATTCAATCTATCAGCCGTGATCAGAATGGTTTGTTAGATCCACGTCCAGCGGGTAACACTGCGGTAAACAGCGATTTGGCTGCATACCCATCTGGAGATGCATTTTTCACAGGAGTTAACTATAAAGGAGCCTTTCCTCCATTTGCCGCAGGGCTTTGGGTAGAAGGATGGACTGCTTTGGATCGTAACGGTCATTTGGTAGACTTGTCTCAACCGAATGTGGTCAATGTGAACGACGCTAGCATTCTCCCTTGCGAAAATGTGACCTGGACAAAAGATAAAACCTACATTGTTGACGGTCTAACTTTTGTAGATAGCTGTGCTACACTTACAATTGAAGCCGGTACAGTGGTGAAATTCACCCCTCGTGCTGACGTTGGGAATCCATCTGCCTTGGTAGTTGCTCGTGGCGCAAAGATTTTTGCGAATGGTACAGAGCAAGAGCCAATTATCTTCACTGCAGAGGAAGATGATGTAAGTGATCCTACTGATTTGGGTCCAAAAGACAACGCTCTTTGGGGAGGTATCGTACTTCTTGGTAAAGGTGTTACTCAGAAAAATGGTAATGGACTTGTCAATGTGGAAGGTATTCCTTCTACTGAAGTGCGTGGTCAATATGGTGGAAATGATAACACAGACAACTCAGGTGTTTTGAAGTATGTTTCTATTCGTCACGGTGGTCGTCAGATTGCTTCTGGTAACGAATTGAATGGTTTGACATTAGGTGGAGTTGGTAGTGGTACAACCTTGGAGTATGTAGAGGTATATGCTAACTCAGACGACGGTATCGAATTTTTTGGAGGTGCACCGAACTTGAAGCATGCGGTGGTTGCCTTTGCTGAGGATGATTCTTACGACTGGGACGAGGTTTACACAGGTAAAGGACAATTCTGGTTCTCTATCCAACGCGATGACATTGCAGATGCTGGTGGTGAATTTGATGGTACTACACCAGATGATGCTACTCCATACTCTAACCCAACGT
>CANHDG010000002.1 GCA_947459365.1 Saprospirales bacterium | reverse complement strand
GAGGCCAATTTTACGGCTTTTCTGACTTTTGGGCTGAAAATTTTGTATATTAAAAAATATTATAAACATAATTTTATGATTATTAGGCAAATAAGTAAATGTTAAAATTGACAATTTTATTGAGAAATCTACTAATTTTTGAATTGCAAGTTGGATAGTGCGGGTAGGCAGGTTTGTTTTTTCATTGGAAGGCGGTGGTTAGAGGATGATTATCTGCGTGAAAAAGGGAATACTAATCGGGAAAGTGCGTTTCTACTTAAAGTTATTCGCTAACTTTGCCACTTTAACTAGAAACAAAACTGCTCAATGGCGAGTTCAAGGCCAAACTATTTGTCGGTTATTTTGAGTGTTGCGTTGGTGTTGTTGTTGATTGGCATTTTCGTATTAACGGCGGCTTATGGCAATCGGTTAGTAGCTTTGTACAAGGAGAAGGTGGATATTTGGTTGGAATTAAAGCCTGATATTGCTGATTCGGAGGTTGCGCGAGTGGTGGGTAATGTGCGGGCTCAGCCCTTTGTGAAGAAGGAGACCTTAACCTTTATTACAAAGGAGCAAGCGGCGGCTACGATGCGGAAAGATTTGGGTGACGAAAGTTTGTTGGAGGATTTGCCCAATTTGATGCGAAATGTGGTTCGTTTTAACGTTAAGTCAGCCTTTTTGACTTCTGATAGTCTTGCGAGCTGGCGGGCGGAAATCCGGCGGGATACAGCGGTAGCGGATGTTTTTTTTGAAGCAATTTCGTTGGGTAACACGGAGGCAAATGTGCAGAAGATAAGGTTTTTAGTTTTAGGCTTAGCCTTTTTATTGATTATTGGTGCGATAGCTTTAATTCATAATACTATACGATTAGCTTTATATGCCAATCGTTTTTTGATAAAAAATCAACAATTAGTGGGGGCGTCATGGGGGTTTATTTCAGGCCCTTACATAAGGCGAGGCATTTTGAATGGGGTGGCAAGTGGAGTGGTAGCTGTGGTGGGGTTAAGTGTCCTTGTGGAGTTAGGCCTTCAGGCGATTCCCGATTTTGGCAGTATTCATACACCGGATACGCTTGTATTGTTGGGGCTTTTTTTAGTTATGCTTGGGGCGATTATTGGCGGTCTAAGCAGCTGGCTGGTGGTCAATAAGTTTTTAAAAATGCGTATTGAAGAACTGTATTAATCTATTATGGCAAAACAACAATCAAGAGGTACGGAGTCTGCATCGGGCACTCCTGGTACGAAGACTGCTCCGGTTCGTCCGGCAACCACTTCCAAGACATCCATTTTTGCGGAAGGTCGGGATACCTTTATTTTCACGCGTATGAATTTTATATTTTTTGGTGTGGGGTTACTGCTGGTATTACTAGGTCTAGCAGCGATGAGTGGAGGGCAGCAGCCAGACCCTAATACTTGGGATGAGAGTATTATTTACAGTCCAGTCCGGATTACCTTGGCTCCTATTTTGATTGTGAGTGGATTTGTGGCTGTAATTGTAGGCATTTTCAAGAAATGAGTATTTTACAAGCCATTCTTCTAGCGATCATAGAAGGGTTAACGGAGTTTCTTCCTGTTTCTTCAACGGGGCACATGGTGATTGCATCTACTTTTATGGGGATTGCATCGGATCCGTTTGTGAAAGTTTTTACGGTTTCCATTCAATTGGGAGGTATTATGGCGGTCGTTGTATTATACTGGAAGCGATTTTTTCAAAGCTGGGTATTTTACTTCAAGATAGGGTTCGCTTTTTTGCCTGCTGTTGTTTTTGGTCTTTTTTTGAAAAAGCAGGTAGACCAGTTGCTAGAGAACATCGTAGTAGTTGCCAGTAGTTTGATTGCTGGGGGTGTTCTTTTTTTGTTTTTGGATGGTTATTTTGAGCGGCGCAGTCGGAAGAGCACCTCGATGGAGGATGTTTCATATCCTCGTGCTTTGAAAATAGGCTTGTTTCAGGTGGTGTCTATGGTTCCTGGAGTGAGTCGTTCTGCGGCTACGATAATTGGGGGATTGACACAAGGGCTTTCGCCGACAACAGCTGCGGAGTTTTCCTTTTTTTTGGCGGTTCCGACTATGTTTGCGGCGACAGCCAAAACGTTGATTGATTATTTTGCAGAGGAGGGGGGGGCATTAAACTCTAAGGAGTGGTTACTGCTTGGAGTTGGGAATGTGGTAGCATTTTTGGTAGCGTTGGCCGCGATAAAAGCATTAATTACTTATTTAACCAGGCATGGGTTTAAGGTATTTGGTTACTACCGCATTGTATTAGGAGTTTTGATATTATTATTATGGGCAATAGGCTATTTTGAAGGAGTAGAATTATCTAATTTTTAGAGATTTATGCATTTTTCCTCCATATTAATTGAGAAAGGCGTTGAAGCTTTTTCATCTTTGCCAGGAATAGGAAAGAAGACTGCTTTACGGTTGGTACTGCATTTATTGAAGCAGGACAAGGAGTTTACCGAGCGTTTTTCGGAGGCGTTGTATAAGATGCGTCGGGAGATCAGGACTTGTGAGCGGTGCCATAATTTATCAGATGACCCGATTTGCCGGATTTGTACGGATCAGAGGAGGGATCAGGGTTTAGTCTGCGTAGTAGAGAACATTAGAGACTTAATGGCTATTGAGGATACGGGGCAGTTTAGGGGAGTATACCACGTGTTGGGAGGCGTAATTTCTCCCATTGATGGGATTGGGCCAGATGAGCTTACGATAGACAGTTTGGTTGATCGGTGTGAACGAGGAGATGTCAAGGAGGCGATTATGGCTATTAGTCCGACAATTGAGGGGGAGACGACTGTTTTTTATTTAGCAAAAAAGATTAAGCCATTGGGGGTACAGGTCAGTAGTATAGCTAGGGGTGTAGCCTTTGGTGGTGATTTGGAGTATGCGGATGAGATAACACTTGGAAGATCCATTATTGCTCGAACCCCGTACGGGGAATAAAGAGGAAAGGTATGTTTGTAGAAAAGATAAAATCAAAGGTTCAGACCTGGGAGTGTGCTGCTGAAACGGTGGAGGGATGGAGGGCTTTGGGGATTTCTATTGTGTTTACGAATGGATGTTTTGATTTATTGCATTATGGGCACATTCAGTATTTGGCGGAGGCCCGGGATTTGGGCGGGCGATTGGTGGTAGGGTTAAACGCTTCTTCCTCTGTGAGTAGGTTGAAGGGGCCTCATCGTCCGATTAATGATGAGCGTACCCGATCGATGGTTTTGGCAGCTCTAGAGGTAGTAGACTTGGTGGTGGTATTCGAGGAGGATACACCTTACGAACTTATTCAGCTTATTCGGCCGGATTTTTTAGTAAAAGGCGGTGATTGGCGTCCGGAGCAGATTGTGGGGAGTGACTTGGTTTTGTCAAAAGGGGGTAAGGTGATCAGTTTGCCATTTGCTGATGGGTACTCCACTACTAATATTGAGCAGAAAATCATACAAAATGCTGGGCTAAGATGAAATCATTGGTTTTATTTTCTTGCTTTTTAACGGCTGTGATTGGTATTCAGTCAACCTGTTCTCCAGAGGCGAGGGCGGTATCTGCTTCTGTATCTTCGCCTTTGAGTGATTCTTCACTTAATATGCTTACGAAAGAACAGTTGATGGGCCAGTTTGATCCAGCGGTGGACAGTAACTTTGTCAGAGTGGAGGCCCCTTACACAGCGCGTGCTGGGATGTTGTTGAGGAGGGAGGTTTATGAGGCATTCAAGAAGATGTGGCAAGCTGCGAGAAAAGAGAATATCACATTAACTATCCTCTCTTCTACCAGGAATTTTGAACAGCAGAAGAAAATATGGGAGGGCAAATGGGAGCGTTTTGCCAAAGAGACACCGGATTCGGAGGAAAGAGCGCTTCGGATTTTGGAGTATTCCTCTATGCCAGGCACCTCTAGACATCATTGGGGTACGGATTTAGATATTAATGATTTGAACGATGCTTCTTTTGTAGGTAAGGGTGAGCACCGTGCAGTATATGAGTGGATGGTAAAGAATGCTTCGTTGTTTGGATTTGGTCAGCCTTACACAGAAAAAGGTCCAGCTCGGCCATACGGATACAATGAGGAAAAGTGGCATTGGTCTTACTTACCCCTTGCGAAGCAATATCGGGCTCAGTACATAAAAGAGGTACGGGATGAGGATATTACGGGCTTTAAAGGGGCGGAAACAGCTGTTTTGATTGGGGTTGTTAACAAATATGTTTCTGGTGTTAGTCTTTATTGTCAATAAGCTAGGGAGTATGTTTCCAGCAAAAATTGGGGTGGGGTTTTGTATTTGGGAGGATAAACACCTTGGTTATAAATTAGAAAATCTAAAAAAGTAAGTAATAGCTTAGATTTACGGTAGAATTATCTACTTTTGCGCCACTTTTTAACATTTCACATCATTTAAAACAAGAAACATTACGGATGAGCAGCTTAGTTTACATCCTTCCCTTATTTGGAGTTGCAGGTCTTTTGTATATGGCAATTCTACAAAGTTGGGTAGTTAAGCAGGACGCGGGCGACGAGAAAATGCGCTCGATTGCCAATCACATTGCGGATGGCGCGATGGCATTTTTGAAGGCGGAGTATCGCGTTCTTTCTATATTTGTTTTGATTGCCAGCGCAGCCTTAGGCTGGTTGAGCATGCAGGTAAAAACAAGTCACCCCTTGATTGTAGTTGCTTTTATCATTGGGGCGCTGTTTTCAGTACTTGCGGGCTTTTTGGGGATGCGGATTGCTACCAAGGCGAATGTTCGCACTACTCAGGCGGCTCGTACCAGTCTTTCTCATGCCTTAAAGGTGTCTTTTAATGGAGGATCTGTTATGGGTTTGGGGGTTGCTGGTTTGGCGGTTCTTGGTTTGAGTGCCTTATTTATTTTGTTTTACTCCTTATTCATGGGGGGTGTTTATGGAGCTGACGGTCATGTTCAGATGACGCGGGTATTAGAGGTGTTAACTGGATTTTCGCTTGGAGCGGAGTCGATTGCCTTGTTTGCTCGTGTAGGGGGTGGTATTTACACAAAAGCAGCCGACGTAGGAGCTGACCTTGTAGGTAAGGTAGAGGCTGGTATCCCAGAAGATGATCCACGGAATCCAGCTACAATTGCAGACAACGTAGGGGATAATGTAGGAGACGTAGCCGGTATGGGTGCAGATTTATTTGGCTCCTATGTTGCGACAGTATTAGCAAGTATGGTATTGGGTAATTCACTGATCAATGATAATGCGAGCGGGCATTTTGGTTTTGGAGGAATTGCACCGATCTTGTTACCTATGCTGATTGCGGGTTTGGGTATTATTTTCTCAATTGTCGGCATGTTGATGGTTCGGATCAGCAAAAACAGTCAGGCGAATACGGACACTGTACAAGCGGCGCTTAACCGTGGAAACTGGTCTAGCATCATTTTAACAGGTATTGCAAGTTATTTTGTGATTACAATGATGCTGCCTGAGACAATGTCCATGAATTTCTTTGGACGTGGTACAGAGATTGTTACGAACATGAGCGTATTTTATGCTGTGTTGGTAGGTTTGGTTGTTGGTGCGTTGATTTCAATGATTACGGAATATTACACAGGATTGGGTAAGAAGCCGATTTTGGATATTGTACGGCAGTCTGCCACTGGTCATGCTACGAATGTTATTGCTGGCTTAGCGACAGGTATGATGTCCACATGGATGCCTATTGTACTTTTTGCGGGTGCGATTTGGAGCGCTTATGAGTTGGCTGGTTTTTACGGTGTGGCGATTGCTGCTTCAGCGATGATGGCTACTACTGCGATGCAGTTAGCGATTGATGCGTTTGGTCCGATTGCGGATAATGCGGGTGGTATTGCGGAGATGAGTGAATTGCCTAAGGAGGTTCGTGAAAACACGGATGTCTTGGATTCAGTGGGTAATACGACGGCGGCGATTGGTAAGGGCTTTGCCATTGCATCAGCTGCGTTGACGGCTTTGGCTATTTTTGCTGCTTATGTAAATTTCACGGGTATTGATGGTATCAATATTTTCAAGGCGGATGTATTGGCTGCTTTATTTATTGGGGGTATGATTCCGGTAGTATTTTCTGCTTTTGCGATGCAGAGTGTGGGCCGTGCTGCTATGGATATGGTACAAGAAGTACGTCGCCAGTTCCGGGAGATTCCAGGTTTGTTGGAAGGTACTGGTAAGGCAGAATATGGTCGTTGTGTTGAGATTTCAACTCGCGCGGCCTTACGTGAGATGATGCCTCCTGGTTTGATCACTATTATTACCCCAATTGTGATTGGTTTCTTGATGGGGCCAGAAGCATTAGGTGGCTATATGGCTGGTGTTACTGTCAGTGGTGTGCTTTGGGCGATTTTCCAATCAAACGCGGGTGGTGCATGGGACAACGCAAAAAAATCCTTTGAGAAGGGAGTTGATATTAATGGCACAACGTACTACAAGGGTTCTGATCCGCATAAGGCTGCAGTGACGGGTGACACCGTTGGCGACCCGTTCAAGGATACTTCTGGTCCGTCCATGAACATTTTGATCAAGTTATCTTGTTTGATGGGTTTGGCCATTGCTCCTATTTTGGGAGGTCATTCTTCAGACAACCATAGTAAAGGTGTGGCACCTGACGCGATGGAGATGAAGATGGATAGTCAAGCGCCAGCGCAGGGTACGGAGGCAGCTCCTCTTCGTTAGTGTTGTCCTTACGTAAAGTGTCTTGCGAGTATTTTTTATTTACTAAAAAAATATAAAAAAATTTGCAATAGTTTGATGACGCCTTTATCTTTGCGTTACAATTTTGATAGATCGCCTCAGCTTATAATGGTTGAGTTTTGATAAAGAAGTTTTCATTTGGTTTTTTGGGGTTTAGCCGTCGGTCACGTAAGTGTTCCGGCGGCATTTTTTTTAGATCGTTTTTTTGGGTATTTTGGAGGCGATGGATGATTTCTCTCTTTCTGTTTGTGTGGAAATGACTCCAAGGTTAATTCATTTCAGGAGAGTGGCCATGCCTTCCAAATAAAAATATCATTATGGCAGTAACGAATAAGCGTGATCAATTCACTCTTGAGGACCGGCAGATGGCTGATTTTGCTAAGGCGTTGGCACACCCTGCACGAATTGTAATACTGAAGGAGTTGGCAAAAAGGCAGTCCTGTATTTGTGGTGAAATTGTGGAGGTATTGCCTTTAGCTCAGAGTACTGTTTCGCAGCATTTGCGAGAGTTGCTTCAAGCTGGGCTAATCAAAGGGACGGTTGACGGAGCCCGGTCTTGTTATTGTATTAACTGGGAGGCGTTCAAGCGATTTGAGCAGATGATGGATATTTTTTTCGATACTACAAAGCCTGATTTTTCTTGCTGTTAGTAAAGGTTGGGAAGCTAACTTTAGGTGGGTAGCTTTGCTTAATAACGGCAGCCCTAGGTAAGTTGCCTTGAAGGTATGTCTATGCTTCTTTAAGTTCATTTCTGGCACAGTACAAAGCATAAGGGTATTTCATCTTAGCTTGGTAGATAGTGACAGACTATATTAGATGCCAAGTTTACAGAAAATATCAGTTAAATAAGGAAGGGGTAAACATTTGGAATTCGGGTATTTCAACGACCAGTTCCGTGCCATCAGAAGTTCGAATCATCGTGTAATAGCCGCTCATTTTTCCCACTTCAGTTGGAAGGTTACAAAATGACAAGTATTCGTGGCTGTCTCCAGGGGCGATGATGGGTTGCCTTCCTACTACCCCATCTCCCTCTACTTCTCTCATTGTGCCGGTGCCATCTGTGATGTACCATTTTCTTCGAAGGAGTTGAATTGTACTTGGGGATCCATTTTCAATTGAAATATGATAACCAAAAATATATTTTCTTGCACGTGGGTTAGAGTGTTCAGGCAGGTACTGCGATTCGACGCTTACCGTGATGCCGTTGGTTGTACTTGTTACCATTATTTGATTAAGAATTGAAAATGTATGGAATACTATCTGGGTTTGAACTTATAAAGTTAGCGCTTTGTTCAATGTTAGAATGAGTTATTCAATAAAAAATTGCACAGTGTTGTTTTTAATGAAGCGTGCAGGGGAGAAATTGTAAATTTGCGGGCGTATTAAGTTTTATGTCTATCGAATACGACGAATTTGGATTTATTATCGAGGTGCCTGCGACAAGTATTTCTGTAGGCCCCGAACTTGAATCAGAGCCGCTGGTTCCAATTCGCAGTGCGTTCCCTGCTGCGGGTGTAGAGTATTTGGGTGGAAAGAGTGATGGATGGGAGTATCGGACTGTTTTTGCAGGAGGTCGGTTGTCAACCTCTTATGAGATGGTAGTTTCTTTTTTGAGGGAGCACGGATACGAGGATGTTCCGATACCGTTGGACGCAGAAGCATTGAAGCTTTTTCGGAGGCAGCGGACACCTCAGTTACAGCTATTTCCGGAGCGGGGTTATGTTCATAATCCCATTAAAATATTGTTCCATACGGATTCTAGGATGCGAAATGCATTAGTGTTGTGTTTGTACAACGAGCAGGTTGAGAACCATTTACTTCGCTTTCATGGAGTATTAAAGACAACAAAAAAGCCGTCCTAATTAATTAGAACGGCTTTGATCCTCAACTTAACTTATTTGGTTTATTTCGAATTATTTCTTTGGCAGGGTAGGAACGTCGTCGTCTAGAGGTGAATTAGCTTGGTGGTATGGCGTATTCCGTTTTGACTTATTAATTGGACGAGGTAAATGCCTGCATTCCAATTCCCCGTCCAGATGGGTTCCTCCCCTAGGTAAGAGCCTACAAAGCAGGTATTTCCTCGTAGATCGGATATTTCGACCTGGTAGCGCTCCGTTGGGTCAGTGCCTAGCAAACGAATCCAGTCTGTGGTTGGGTTTGGATAAGCACGTAGGTTTATCTTTTCCTCTTCAGGTAAATCTAAGTTGGACACTACTGGTTGGAGGCCACCGAATAGCCACTGATAGGCAGCTGGGAATTCTTGTGCCCAAAACCATTCAGATGCTTGTCCATTGCTAGGTGTTTGGACATTTATTTCGTTTAGAGAGAATCCTGCGGCGAGCATTGCTTCTACTGCAGCCTCCATATCATTGGCGATATAAGGAGGTTCTTGACCACCTGCTAGGAAGTAAACGCGGACGTCAGTTAGTTTGCCTTTGCTGAGAATGTGTTCAACCGTTTTGAAGCCGTTGAACCAGAAGGAAGGAGAGAAAACCCCCGCTTTTGAAAAGATGTGTTGATGTTCAATGAGGGCATACATTGAAATAAGTCCGCCCATGGCACTTCCCATAATACCGGTATGTTCTCTACCGGGTACGGTCAAGTAGTTGTTATCGATGTAGGGTTTGAGGGTGTTCACTATGAAGTTGATGTAGCTTATACCTTCTCCGCCTCCGTATATTGGATTGATCCAAGGGGCGTATTCATTTATTCTATGTACACCACCGTGGTCGATTCCGACAATGATGCACTCTCCTATTCCGTCTTGCGCCATTTCATCCATGGATTCATCGATCATCCAGTCTCCAGTATCAATTGCGTTGGGGTCAAACAGGTTTTGGCCATCTTGCATGTATAGTACTGGGTAGCGTCTACCTGGATTTATGCCATAGCTTGGCGGGAGGTAAATCCAAATTCTTCTAGTTCTAGATAGTTCTGGAATAAAGTAGTTGCTACTGACAATGGAGACGGTTCCTTCGGTAGGGGTAATTGTTCCACCACCGTTTAACAGATCTGGCCATGAAAGAATGACCACTTCCACGGTTTTAGGTTGCCCATTGTAAAAAATGAGATGATTAGGTTGGGGAGCGCCGTTGATATTGCCTTCGAGAGAGGCTAGGCTTCCACGGGAGAACTTGTATTCTAGGACCCCGGGAGTTGGGTTGAACGTGATCATGTAGACGCCATTTCCAACCGGTGTAAGCTTTCTTAGGGGGTCGGCCATATTCCACCCGTTAAAGGGGCCTGTCAGAAAGATACTTGCTCCTGCAGGAGTATTGGCAGGAACCGCGGTGACCTTGATCGTTAGCTGGGCGCTTACCGTATGGAAGCCAACAACAAGGAATGCAAGCGTTAGGAACGATTGCAAGCGATTGATTAGCTGGTAGGATTGAAAAACATACCCGCTCGAAGCGTGCGAATGGCTTATATGTTTCATTCCTTGAGACGGTTTAAGGCCCACCTAAACGGGGGTGATGACCAAGCTGTTAGTTCGAATATTTTACCTTGTTTTAGATTTAAAAAACCTTTAATAAGGTAGATTGAGACTGTAGAATGCGTAAGTAGGATTATAAGAGCAGCAGAATTGACCTTTAAATGCTGCGGAAAGAATGACAAAAATAAGGCGTTTGATTGGTTATTTGTACCAAAAATGGGGTACAAAAGACGAAACAAGCAAAATAAGCACCCGAAATACTGGTTTACGGGTGTAAATGACCAGTATAAAGAGGGTTTTTTAGCCCTTTCAGTGTCTGTCTAATTGTAAAAGACTTGGTTATAAAATGGTTGAGTGTGGCGAGTACGACAAATATTGTGCCTAAGTTGTGGGGAATTCAAAAAAAAAATTGGAGAAGACCTGTTATGATTTTTTGGGGCTGTTGTGCTGCTTCGGAAAATCCCATATCAAGTGATTTTCACAAAAAATACGGGGTTGAATGCGGGCTTTCGTAAAATTCGTTTTAAACTTGCTGCGAATTCGGTTTTGTTACTCTTGGGCATTGATGGTTTATAATCACATTTGGTGCAGTGGAGACAGACTGGGTGTTCCTTATATAATTAAACAGTTCAACTAGACGTCGAAGTGTTCGACGATTAATTGTCATTCTTATGGAGAAACCATGGCTTAATAATTATCCCAAAGGAGTTCCTGCCAATATTGATCCAGATGCTTACCCATCATTGATAGCAATGTTGGACGAGACGTTTCAAAAATATGCGGATCTGCCGGCTTTTTATTTTATGGGTAAAATGTTGACCTTCCGGCAGGTAGACGAGTTGTCCAATGACTTCGGAGCTTATTTACAAAGTCGAGGATTGAACCCTGGTGATCGTATTGCCTTGATGATGCCGAATATGATTCAGTATCCGATTGCTTTGTTTGGAGCGCTCAAGGCGGGTCTGATTATTGTGAATACGAATCCGTTGTATACCCCACGGGAAATGCGGCATCAATTTGTAGATTCTGGAGCCAAAGCTATTTTGATTGCAGAAAATTTTGCAGCCAATTTGGAGCAAATACTTGGTGATACATCGATCAAGACTATATTATTGACGAGTATTGGTGAGCTGCTGGGCTTCAAAGGTAAAATCGTAAATTTTGTTGTTCGAAAGGTGAAGAAAATGGTGCCGAAGCACCATTTGGCCAACACGGTCTCCTTTACGGAAGCGCTTCGTCAGGGTAAAAAATTCACTCTTAAGCGTTCGGAGGGAAGTGGTGACGATACAATTATCCTGCAATATACAGGGGGAACAACTGGGATTTCCAAAGGTGCGATGTTAACCAATCGAAATTTGGTGGCAAATATGCAGCAGATTCGAGGGATAATGTCCCCCAAGCTGCAAGCGGCAGAGGAGGTTGCTTTATGTCCACTTCCCTTGTATCATATTTTTGCTTTCACGGTTAATTGCCTAGCTATAATGAGTGTGGGGGGAAGTAACGTGCTAATCGTGAATGCTCGTGATTTACCGGCCCTTATTAAAGAATGGCGTACTTATAAACCTACGGTGGTAACTGGAATTAATACGTTGTTCAATGCCTTGTTGAATAACCCGGAATTTGGTAAGTTGGATTTTAGCGCTTTACAAATTGCCTGCGGTGGAGGTATGGCGGTTCAGAGGGCGGTAGCGGAGAAATGGCAGCAGACCACAGGCGTACAGTTGACCGAAGGCTTTGGCATGACCGAGTCTAGTCCTGTGATTACCTGTAATCCTGTTAATGAACCTGCTCGGTTAGGCAGTATTGGGGTTCCTGCGCCCTCCACTGATGTTCGTATAGTGGATGATAATGGTCAAGTTTTGGCAGCTGGAGAGGTTGGAGAGATTCAGGCAAAGGGGCCACAGATTATGAAGGGATATTGGCAACGGCCGGAGGAGACTGCCAATACTATCAAGGATGGGTGGTTGTGTACGGGTGATTTAGGGTTTATGCATGTAGATGGATTTTTCCAGATTGTGGATCGTAAAAAGGATATGATATTGGTTTCAGGGTTTAATGTATATCCTAATGAGGTGGAGGACGTGCTTGCTATGCATCCCAAAATTTTGGAGGCAGCAGCGGTGGGTGTTCCGGATGAAAAGTCAGGCGAGGTTGTCAAGGTGTTTATCGTAAAAAAAGATTCCAGCCTGACGGAGGAAGAAGTTTTGGCGCATTGTAGAGCCAATCTAACGGGCTACAAGGTTCCAAAGCATGTGGTATTCAAGTCGGAGCTTCCTAAAACGAATGTTGGAAAAATCCTGCGCAGGGAATTGCGTGATCAATAATTAGCTATGATGCAAGGTGTATATCCGGCCCTGACTACAAAGTTTACGGCCGATGATCAATTGGATTTTGCTCTTTTTGGTTTGAATTTAGATGCTCAGCTTTCTGCTGGGGCAGATGGGGTCATTCTAGGGGGGTCTTTGGGGGAGGCCAGCACGTTAGAGAACTCGGAAAAGCTGGATTTAGTTCGGTTTGCTTGTGATCGAGTTTCAGGCCGAGTTCCTGTTGTAATGAACATTGCGGAAGGTTCCACTCGGCAGGCGGTTGCTTTGGCAAAGGCTGGTGCGGAAGCTGGTGCATCTGGCTTTATGTTGTTGCCACCAATGCGGTATCGCAGTGATGATCGCGAGACGCTATCTTTTTTTAAAGCGGTGGCAGAGTCTACGGATTTACCAATTATGATCTATAATAATCCGGTTGATTACAAAATAGAGGTAAGTCTTGCGATGTTTGAGGCGATGGCTGATTGGCCAACAATAGTGGCCGTCAAGGAAAGCACCCGTGATATTTCCAACGTGACTAGGATGAAAAATCATTTTGGCGATCGATTTAAAATTCTTTGTGGAGTAGATACGTTAGCAATGGAGGAGTTGGTAATGGGTGCTGATGGTTGGGTAGCAGGCTTAGTTTGTGCTTTCCCGAGAGAGACGGTTGCTATATATCGATTGATTAAAGCTGGTCGAATCGATGAGGCATTAACCATTTACCGTTGGTTTTTGCCTCTGTTGGAATTAGATATTCACCCAAAATTAGTTCAGTACATTAAGCTGGCAGAGCAGATGAATGGCTTAGGTTCGGAACATGTTCGGGCGCCTCGATTGATATTAGAGGGCGAGGAGCGGACCCGGGTAATGGGGATTGTACAGAGGGGAATGGATAGTAGGCCGGTATTAATGGATTTTTAAGTGGTTATTGATTTGGATTAGAAGTTGATGATATTGGAAACAAATGATACGATTGTAGCGTTGGCTACCCCTCCTGGTGCGGGTGCTATTGCTGTGGTGCGCCTTTCAGGGTCTTTGGCAGTTCGATTAGCGGACGGGCTATTTCGGGGGCGAAGGCTGGTAGACTGCCCCAGTCATACTGCTCATTTTGGTCGGATTGTGAGGGAAGATGGTTCGACGGTAGACGAGGTGGTGGCTACGGTATTTCGCAGTCCGCGTTCTTACACTGGAGAAGATGTGGTAGAAATTAGCTGTCACGGGTCTACGTACCTGCAGCAGGAGTTGATCCAGACCTGTTTAAGAGCGGGTGCGCGTATGGCTCAACCGGGGGAATTTACTTTGCGGGCCTATTTGAATGGTAAAATGGATCTTTCACAGGCGGAGGCTGTGGCGGATTTGATTGCCAGTGAGAGCTCCGCGTCAGCGGAATTAGCTTTAAAGCAGCTTCGTGGTGGTTTTAAGAAAGAGATTGTCCGATTAAGGGAGCGGCTGATTGAATTTGCTAGTTTAATAGAGTTAGAGCTTGATTTTTCGGAAGAGGATGTTGAATTTGCGGATAGGAAGCAACTAAAAGCGCTTGTTTTAGAGTTAAAGCGGCATATTAGTTCCCTATTGAGTTCATTTCAACTTGGAAATGCCATTAAAACAGGCGTTTCGACGGTGATTGCGGGTAGGCCGAATGCTGGTAAAAGTACGCTACTCAACGCTTTGCTGAACGAGGAGCGCGCAATTGTGAGTGATATTGCGGGTACTACCCGTGATACGATCGAGGAGGTACTTAACATTCATGGTGTTCAGTTTCGTCTAATTGACACGGCGGGGATTCGAGAAGCGCATGATCAAATTGAGGCAATTGGTGTGCGGAAGACCTTTGAAAAGGTACGGGAAGCGTCTTTGTTGATCTATGTCTGGGATATCACGAGTGGCATGACGCTTCAGGAATTGTACAATGATTTAGCGCAGCTGCTTGTTAACCCGGTTCATTGTTTGGTGGTATGTAACAAGATGGACCGTAACCCTTTATTCGATGTAGGTTGGGTGTTAAACCCAGCCGATCCCGCCATTCATCCCTACCTACTTCCTTCCGCTCCTGTGTTGGTTCCGGAGACCCTGGTATTATCTGACTTGGTAGTAGTACCGGTATCTGCCAGTAACCAGATGAATATTGATTATTTAAAAGAAGAGTTGTATAGGGCTGCATTAGGTGATTCTATTCGGCTGGAAGGCACGGTGGTGACAAATGCCCGTCACTACGATGCGCTGCGTCGAGCGGAGGGGGCTTTGGAGGAAGTGCTTCAAGGGTTGGATTCTGGGCTGACTGGTGATTTTATTGCGCAGGATATTCGGAGGTCACTGAACTTTCTAGGGGAGATTACAGGGGAGATTGGGGTAGAAGACTTGTTGGGATCTATTTTTGGCAAGTTTTGTATTGGAAAATAGGGTTTGGCGTTTAATTCTTCAATTTTATAATCGTTGCTTTATAATCCTTTGCGTAGAACTTATATTTGAATGGCACTAAGAATTCAATATGCATCTGATCTTCATTTGGAGTTTCCACAAAACAGATCCTACTTAAAAAATAATCCAATACAACCGGTTGGGGATATCTTGGTGTTAGCTGGAGATATTGTTCCGTTTACGGTATTGAGGAAGTACGAGGACTTTTTTAGTTATGTAGCAGATCATTTTGAGTATGCCTACTGGTTACCCGGGAATCACGAGTACTACGACTTTGATCTTGCTGTTAAGTGCGGTGTGATCAATGAAAAAATTAGAGAGAATGTTTTTCTAGTAAATAATACCTCTGCTATTCATGGCGGTGTAACCCTGCTTTTTTCTACGCTTTGGAGCCAAATTAGTATAGCTAATCAATGGCAGGTAGAGAGAAGTATGAATGATTTTCATCTCATTCATTTCAATGGCTCGCGTTTTACAACGCAACAGTACAATTCGCTCCATTTCGAGTGTTTGGATTTTATAAAGGGTGCAATTAGGGATTTGAATATGGAAAAGGTGGTTGTCTTCTCACATCATTGTCCTACTTTTTTAAATTTTTCGGAGGAGTATAAGGGGGATGTATTAAATGAAGCGTTTGCCACGGAGCTTTATGATTTTATAGCCTTGTCAGGAATTGCCTATTGGGGTTATGGGCATCATCACAATAATATCCCTGATTTTTGTATTGGAAATACTCAATTAATAACCAATCAATTAGGGTATGTTCAGCTGCGTGAACATGAATTATTCCAGACTGGAAAGGTGATTGTTTTGTAGTCTATATTAATGGACAATAGCGTGGGCACTTTAGCCTGGCATTTGAGGGTAAAAAGGTCATTGTTCAAACAGTTAGTTATTTTTTGGAATTGTTATTCCAGGTAAAACCAACTTGAAAGGGCCTAGGGTATTCCATCGTCTATCTCAAAATTATTGAAGCCTGGATGGTTTTGAGTCCTTTTTATTTAGCCAACTATCCTGCTGGTGTCCATTAAGCTTGTGCTTAAGAGATAGTGTTCAAAAAGGTCCTTTTTCAGCATAATATTGGTTCATGGCCAAGACGTGGGGGAAACTGATACAGGAAATAAAAACAAAAAAAGCAGTTACCCAATGCTGGTTAAATGCTGCTATCCAGCCTTTTTCTAGGCAAAGAAGGAGTGTTACAAACAAGAATATGGCGCCTGATGTGAAGGGCAGTGCGTGCAGGAAAAGGGATTTTGAGGAGGCGTTTAAGCCCTTTTGGAGATGTGACCACCCGTTAAGACTGTGTTGTCCAATAAAATATAGTCCAAATGCAGTGAGCAAAGGAAGTTGTGTACTGAGAAGTAGCGTGCCAGCGCTCAGAACAATGGCCGGTCGCTTTTCCAGTATTCCCCAGAGGGCACTTAGAGAGGCTAGGGTCACCGCCACAAATACGCCTTTTGTATCTGAAAGAGAGATCTGGAGCGTGCTCATATTTTGAAGAATATTATTGCTTTCAGATGCATGGCCTAATAAAAGAATAGCTAGAAGTGTACTCCCCCAAATCAAACTTTTTGCTGGCTTATAGGAGCTTGGCTGCCACTCTTGAATATCTGTTTGTCCAAAATGCCAAGCGGAGTACAGAAGAAAAAGAGCCAGCGCCAACTGTGGTGAGAAAAGCCAAAATAGTAGGTAAAAAGCTGCAGTCCCCAGGTACTTTGCAATAAAAAACAGGTCTATTTTCCAATGGAGAGATCCCTGTTTTAATAGATGATCAATGGCTCCGTGTGGTATTCCAACTAATAATAATCCAACTCCTCCCAGTAGTAGCTGAATGGTCTGGAAGGAGTTGTCTGACAAGTATTGTAGGAGAAGAAGGCCTAATGTGAGGAGTAATAGTAGAACAGGTTTTTGAAGGTGCCTAAATCGCGTTCTAATATCCAGCAAGCTAGCAACTAAAAAAGGCTTCAAGGGTAGGCTTGCAAATAGTTTGAGATCTTGTGTAAGGGTTGTTTGTTCATCCAGAAATGAGAGGACTTTTTGAGTTCTGTTTTTAGTAAACAGGTTTTGAAAAATTCTTTTTCCATGTTGCGGTTCTCTTTTCAGGATGAGTAGTAGCAATCGATCATAAAACTTGAACCTATTATTAGGAAATGGAGGGGAGATGGGTTGCTGCTGTGATAGGTGTTGTACAATCTGTTTAGCTTGGTTAAACATTCTTTTAAACGCATAACCGGTGCTTGGTTTGATTGCCCCTGCGGCTCCTCCCAGTTTTATTACCCCAGGTAAGGTCTGTTTATTCAGTTGGGTACTACTCATGGGGATGCACCCAAATTCTGTTCGAAGGAGTTTAAATTCGCCAAATCGCTGACGAATGTATTTCTCAAGTAGCGGTATCCCCTCGTCTTTAGATAAAATAGCTTGGCCAAATCGAGTTACTTCTACTAACAATTGATTGGTCGTAAAAGTAAGGACATACATAAACTGGGTGTTCCCCATTTGATCTATCTCAAAGTCCATGAGGTCGATGGAGGATGCGTTTTTTAGTGGGTTTTCTAACTGTATAAAGTATCCATAGAATGATTGGTAGAGGCATGATTCGTTTGGTCGGGGAGGTAAAAAATTGGGTGGTCGACTATCGAAAACGATCTTGGCTATCCATGTTTCCTTTTCGGCCTGCACTCGTACGCCTTCGGGTGTGGAGTATATATTGGAGACAAAGTTGGAGTGACATTTAATCTGATAGGAGTGAATGAGCCTCGTTCGTTCTTCTTGCAAGGATTTGCCAGAAAGGTGAAAATAGTTCAGTGGGGCGATTGACTGGGGTTGATGCTTGGGCGTATTGATGGAGATCCATTGGTGGTTAATGAGGCGTTTTAGTTCCGATGCGATCGGTTCTTTTGGTTCGGCCCAGAAGCAGAACGTCCTTTCAGTTAATTGCTGTAGTTCGGGGTCTATTATCAGGATGTTTTTTCCTTGAAGCAGATCTGCTTTTTCCAGCTGCATCAACAGTAAGGATGCGCCTGCCCCTGCACCAATGAAAAGGAAATCAATCTCAGTGTGTTGCGCTTTATCAGGCATACTTTCAATGGCGAGGATAATGATGAAGGAGAATAACTGACCCGATGGTCTGTGTAAGTACTGGATTCCACTATTGGTATGGTATTGAAATAGGGCTATAGGCTGGGCTTCAGATCTCGGAAATGTCACTGATGGGTCTTAAACATTTATATTTGGATATTTGTTTGTAGTTTTAAAATAAATAATTGTTTTAGCTAGTATTGGGTTAATAAACAATCTTATAGTTTGGTTTTTATATAATCATTGACGGAGCTATTTTGGCGGAATTGGTAGGTTTTTTACGGTAGGAAAGGGTTGCCAGCGGCTTTCCAAAACCGCTGGCAACGATTAGAGAAGTTTAATGATCGAGAGATCTATTAAACAATACTTGCTGACGGTAACGGATTGGGGCAATTCCGTATTCTCGACTAAACACGGTTGAGAAATAATTAGGATCGGAGAATCCACAATTGGCGGATATGGTGTGTATGGAATGTTCGGGCATGCTGATTAGCAGGTGCCGAGCTTTTCTAAGTCGAAATGTTCGAATCATAGAGCTTGCAGTTTCACCTGCCAGGGCAATTATTTTCCGTTGGAATCTAGATTTACTCATGAACGATAGTTCTGCTAATCGCTCGACGTTCAAGCTTTCTTCCATATGGTGTTTTTCGATTAGTCTGCGGGTATTTATAATGAATTCATTTTCTTCTACCCGTAATAAGTGTTCAATATTTTCTTGGAAGGATACTCTACCTTGGCGGCCGAGGTGCTCTAATAGGCGTCTTTTTATTTGTTCTGACAACTTAAGAATGGTCTTTATCAGGCTAATCAGGGTGCGTTCGTTCATATTTTTACTTCCAATGAAATGAGCGTTGATGGGCGCATTTTGGGGTGATGATTTCTCCTCTGGGGGTACTAGTTTGATAATGGGGATGTGACCTGCTTTTGAGTCTTCAGTAATAAACTTAAAGATGTAATCGGGTTCCAGCGTTGATTCGATTTGGCCGATAATGATGATGTTGGGCATGTATTTTATTGTTTTTTCAATGCCCTCCTTGGCTCCTCTTGCGACGAACACTTCAAATTCTGGGATGAGCGTATGATATAGTATTCCGGATTGGTCATAACATTCATCAATAATTAATATTTTTGATTTAGCTGGAGGCGTATCGAAGGGGAATGAGTGGTATTTTTTTCGTAAATAATTGGCTGGCATTTCATTGGTTAAGTTATCAGTTATACTAAGGATTGGTAGGGAATAGACAAAGGTGGTATCGAGGTTTTCATCGATGGTAGAGATTAAGTTTCCGCGACTATAGGCCGCTAGTTGGCAAGCTTGCTTTAACAGAACTGAATAGATTTCCGGGGTTTGTGGTTGTAGTTTTGAGTCAATTTGCTGAGGATCCGTAATAGAGGCAGGTTGATTAGATTTTATCTGGATTATTTGGACGTGTATTTCATTTGGTACTGCCTGAATATCGACTTGAAGTCGGGAATACGGGCGGGCAGTTACGCATGCGAGTAGTAGAATGCTTTCTAAGGATGTTTTTACTAAGAGTTCATCGAGGTACGTAATTGGTATTGTTTTCGAATAATATAGGTCAATTTGAGGCTTGTTGACATTTACAGGGTGTTGTTGGAATTCAACAATGATACCTTTAACCATATTCCCTAGGTGGAGAGGGCGAGGATTTCGCATTGCTTTTGCCATAGATTTAATTTTACCTTGTATATCAATTCAAGGCAGGTTTGGTAGAACAAACGTAAGAACTGCTGTTTTAACTGCACGGGATAGTGCAATGGACGGTTGCGTATTGCGATTGTTTTCCTAACCCCTCTTATTGATACGAGTGAAAAAATAAGATTGAGTAATCAAAGGGGAGAGTAAATTAGTGTGCTTATAAATTTAGGTAAACGTGCTTTGCTAGTATTTGAGAAGAACAGGTTGTGAAGACTTGTTTGTTCGGAGGAGGGCTGTTTCGCCTGGAGCAATTACAGGAGATAATTTTAAAGTGTAAAAAGTAGGTTTGGTACTTCGATAAGTGGTTCGAAAAGAAAGAAGAATTGTCATAATTGATCTGAATGTTAGTGAAGAAAGTGCGTTAAAATCTGCTGATGGCTAGAAGCTTTAGGCGATTAGCAGCGTTCAAAGATTGTTTTTTGTCGAATTGTAGGTGATTAATTACAACTGACTGAGGGCAAATGTAAACAGGTCTATTGTATTTTAATCTTTGAATTTGAGGCAAAATATAATTTGTAAATTGACTTAATAAACATACCAGTAGGATGGGTTGGAAAAGCCAGTATTGCTTTTGTTTCAAAGTTGGTTTTGGGTGTACTATAGTGTGAAAAACGAAGTAAAAGCATCCTTAAATCTCCTTTTTTACAGGATCTATGGCAGGCCTTAAATTTGTCAATAGGTTGATTCTGGAAGTGGGGAATGTTGAATGCTTTGATCTACTTAATCTCGTCGATAAGATAGTATTTAAGCGTTTGTGCCAATTTGACGCAGTTCGGAAAGTAGGTTGAACAAGAGGTAGGAGTTAAATGGGCTGGGCATGGGAGATTATCAGCCTAAATCGATTGACATCGATTTGGACTGCTGAGGTATGGGCTAAGTAGGTAGTTTATTAGATGCGGAAAGTGATATTTTTAGTATCGGAGAAGAACCGGAGGGCTTCCCAACCTCCTTCTCTGCCTATTCCTGAATCCTTTACGCCTCCGAAGGGGGTTCTTAAGTCGCGCATCATCCAGGTGTTGAACCATACGATGCCTGCTTGAAGTTCAATGGAGAATCGCTGTGCTCTGCTCAGGTTGTTTGTCCAAACGGTTGCGCTTAGTCCGTAAGAGGTTCCATTTGCTAGGCTCAATGCTTCTTCCTCTGTGGAGAAGGGCTGGATGGTTACGACGGGGCCGAAGATTTCCTCCTGATTGGTTCGACAGTTGAGTGGTAAGCCTTCGATTACGGTTGGTGCAATGTAGTAGCCTTTGGATCCTTCTCCTTCAACTTCAACTTTTGTGCCTCCGCAAAGGATTATGCCTCCTTCTTGGCGGGCGATGTCAATTCGCTCCAGTATTTTATCGTAGTGAGTTTGGCTGACCACAGCACCCAAATCACTGTTATCGTTGGTTGGGAGCCCCACTTTAAGGGCGCTTACTCTGCTGACGAAGTCTTGTTTAAAGCGATCATAAATGGATGCTTCGACATAAATTCTGGAGCCGCAGAGGCATATTTGTCCTTGGTTATTGAAGGAGGAACGCACGGTGGTAGCCAACATTTCCTCATAGTTGCAGTCTGCAAAGATGAGGTTTGGGTTTTTCCCCCCTAGTTCTAGCGACAGTTTTTTAAACATAGGAGCAGCGATTCGGGCGATTTCTGCGCCTGCTCGCGTACTTCCCGTAAAGGAGATTGCTTTTATTTCGGGGTGGGCTACGATTGCAGCTCCAACTTCATGGCCCAGTCCGTGTAAAATAGTTAAGACCCCTGGAGGCAATCCTGCATCTTGGCAGATTTCTGCGAGGAGGGAGGCGGTATAAGGAGTTACTTCGGAAGGTTTTCCAATCACACAGTTTCCAGCTGCCAGTGCGGGGACGATTTTCCAGGAAAATAGGTAAAGAGGTAGGTTCCAAGGCGATATACAGCCTACGATACCCAGAGGTTGGCGTAGGGTAACGGATAATGATTGGCCTTGGGTATAATGGCTTTCACTGGCGAAATGAAGCAATGCGGTTGCGAAGAAACGGAAGTTTAGGGCTGACCTTGGAATATCGATGGTTCGGGCGGTTTTGATCGTTTTCCCTGAATCGAGGCTTTCTGCTTCGGCCAATACATCCAGTTTTTGGAGGATTCGCTCTGCTATGCCATTTAGGATATTGAACCGTTGTTCGGGAGGCATTGTAGACCAGGAAGGGAAGGCTTTTTTTGCTGCTTGCACAGCCAGCTCAACATCGGCTGCGTCGGAGGCTGCCACTTGGGCAAATATTTTGCCGGTTGCCGGGTTAATACCATCTATGTACCTGCCATGAACAGGCGGGGTATCTATGCCGTTGATATAATTATTTATCGTCACCAAAGAAAGCAATAATTTTGTCTGCTAATTCCATTCCAATATATGATTGCGCCTCAACGGTACTGGCTCCAATGTGAGGGGTCACCGATACATTTGGGTGGTTGAGAAGGGCTTCTTTTGGAGTTGGTTCATTTTCGAACACATCTAGACCGGCGCCACCGATCTTGCCGCTATTAAGGCCTTCGATTAGCAGTTCTTCATCGATTACGCCTCCTCTAGCTGTATTAATGAGTACTACTCCATTTTTCATGGCGGCGATTTCCGATTTACCGATAAGTGGAGAGTTGCCTCCGGGCAAGTGGAAGGTAATGATATCAGCATCGCGAAGGATTCTCTCAATAGACTCTGTCCGCACTTTGACTTCCAGAGATAGGTCTTCGAACATATTTAATCGAATACCGATGGAAGCGTCTGTCACGAAAGGATCGTGTGCCAGCACATTCATTCCCACACCAAAACCTAATCTTGCTACTTCTTGGCCGATTCTGCCGAAGCCTACAATACCGAGGGTTTTTCCTCTGAGTTGGGTACCTGTTTCGTAGCTTTTTTTGAGTTTTCTAAAGTCCCCTGCAGGCATTTCCCTGTTAGAGAGGTGTATTTTCCGTGCTAGTGCGAAAATATGGCCTATTGTAAGTTCGGCCACGGCCCTACTAGAGGCCATTGGGGTATTATAGACTTGAATTCCCTTACTACGAGCGAAGTCGAGATCGATATTGTCCATCCCTACTCCGCCTCTGGCGATTACTTTTAGTTTAGTACCTGCCTCAATAATTTCCTTAGTTACTTTGGTGGCGCTTCGGACGATGAGTACATCGTATTCTCCGATTTTGTCTATCAGGTGTTCCTGAGGGATTTTATTTTCGTCAACGACATAGTTGGCCTCTTCTAGTAGTAGGCGTCCATCAGGATGTATGCCGTCATTTGCAAGGATTTTTATCATGGTAGCACTTTGTTTGGAACTATTCAGCTCATTATGCCACAAAGATAGAGATTAATTACACCCCCTCCTTCGGGTATCTATAATATATTGAATTTTCCAAGTAGAATCGAGTTTTACCAATTGGAATGAATTTATTCCACAGTGACTAATTTGTTCATTGATGAAAAAGGTGTAGGGCGTCCATACACTTGCCAGGTTGGGTTCTATGAGAATGGATTGAAACGTGATTTTTTCTTCATATTTGTCTTTGTGTTGGAGTCCTACGAATTCTAGGATAGAGGAGAAGGGTTGCGAAATGACCTTCCAGTTTCCAGCTTTATCTTGGGTGACCGTTTGGAACAGGGGGAAATTTGTACAGGTTTGCTTTAGTAGCGTGGTGTCACCATTATGCATTGCGGTGAAGAAAGTTTGGATAACGGATTTGATAGTGGTGTCTTCCTGGGCGGTTGCTATAATGGGCAGTGAGCAGAAGAGTAAGGAGGCAATCAAGAATGAGCGCATACTAGTACAATATAAAGAGGTTGAAAAACACAATCAGCACACTTAGGGACTCCTGGTGTGCTGATTGTGCAAAAGAGAGGGGCTGGTAAAGGGTGATAGTAGTTTCCATTACCAATTCGAATTCTGGCGCAGTTATTTCTTTTTCAATTGGAGTTGTTCGCAGACATAGGTTCCGATTTGATCGCCATTTTTGAGGCCTGCCACATTCCCTTGTCTGTAGTGAATTCCACCATATAACCGACTCATTCCGACCTCCTCAGCGGCCGCTTTAAAAGAAGAGAAGGTGCGAGGAGGGATTCCGAATTCTACTTCTGTGCTATCGGTAAATGCAACTTGCTCTCCAAACGAAAGAGTAAGTGCGGTTGCTGCGGCTGCGGAAACGGTACTGTGACCGCTAGTATGTTCTGGGAAAGGAGGCGTTTGAATAAGGGGGACCCAATTAGGGTCGATGTATTGATTGATATAAGATTCGGGTCGAATGAGGTTGGATACGTATTTTTCGTGCCAGCTGGAGATAAAGGCGTCTGTGATGGCACATGCGACGCGGACGTATGTTTCTGCCGAGCGCATGATATCTGCCTTTTGGTCCCTGCAGGCAGTGGATGTAATAAGCATCCAGTGGCCACCTGGGCTAATTTTTTTTCGAGCGAAGGAAAGGTGTCCACTCACTTCCATAGCGAATGGGTTGTCGTCCCAGTACCAGGCGGTGGCGGAATCTTGTGGGCTGAGGGTATTGACGATGTTGTACACCTCGTAGGCTTGCTTATAGAATGGGCTGCCTTTTTTAGTGCTAAATTCGACGGGAGGTTCACATTTGAATTGGCTGGCGGAGTCTAGCACCCAAGGGCGTATTTTATCCCAATGTGGTTCGAGCGCATCGGCGTACATGGGAGGAGTAGGGCGCCATCTTTCGGGGTATTTGGTTTCAATGGTAAACTTTGGTGCGCTTCGTGTTTGTGCGTAGTTATCTTTTTTAGACCATGTAATGACATGTTGTGCTACCATTTCTCCATATTTCATGGATCTTTCGTATACTTCTGGTGGCATATTCATTGCTTTGAATTGGTCAAAGATGTCTTCTTTAAGGTCTTCAACCTCTCCTTCTGAGAAAACCAGTGCTTTGCTGGTGATAAGCATTGCATTAACGCCTGCTAGTGGGAAGCAGTATTCTTTCCCGGGTTCGGGTTGTGGCGCTTCTGGGAGGTCATTTAAGAGTCCGCTCAGGGTTCGGTATTCAGGAAAGCCTGGTACCATGGCTTCATAACCAGCAATTGTGGAGTAGGCGAGAATACGGGAGGCGATGGGGGGTGCGAAAATATCATATCGGATGATATCAACGGTTCGCCTGATCCCTGCGTGGAGGTATTCCGGGTTGTTTGCTTTTTGTTGAAAATCGGTGCTATAGGTGGTTGGGGCTTGGCAGGCAGAGATGACGGCCAGTAATGTGGTTAGCAATAAGGTGTATTTTTTCATCATAATCATAGAGAAAATATAGAATGAGTGGGTGGATGGAGTTTAAATGGTAGTTGTTTTACTGGTATTATCAAGTGGGTTAGCCGTGAATGCGTCGAGTATATTTTTTGCAGCGGCAAAAGGCGATTTTTCTCCGCGGATTATCTGGGGTTCGAGTTGTTTGAGTAAGGTTTTAACTTCAGGGTGTTCGAAGAAAAGTGTATTTAGTCCTTCTTGAATGGTATTATAGAGCCAGTGATGGGCTTGTTTTTGGCGTTGTTTAACCCAGAAACCGGATGTTTTAGTTTGATGTTGGTATCGAAGAATGGCATTCCATATTTTTTCGATGCCGGTGTTTTCGAGGGCACTTGCTGTGATCACCTCTGGGGTCCAGCCTCCTGGGTGAGCAGAAAGCAGGTGGACGGCTGATTGATAGTGGTTTACTGCTTGTGCTGCTAATTTTTTTCGATCTCCATCTGCTTTATTAACGACCAGAAGGTCAGCCATTTCAACGATCCCTCGTTTGATTCCTTGCAGGTCATCCCCAGCACCGGGCAGTAGAAGCAGCATAAAGAGGTCACACATTCGGCGCGCGGCTATTTCGGATTGACCGACGCCGACGGTTTCAATTAGGATGAAGTCGAATCCTGCTGCTTCGATGAGTGCAATGGTTTCTCTAGTTTTTCGAGCTACACCTCCGAGTGTTTCTCCTGCGGGGGAGGGGCGAATAAAGGCTGCATTGGAAGTTGATAATTTTTCCATTCGGGTTTTATCTCCTAGTATACTCCCCTTGCTGAGGGCGCTGGAAGGGTCGATAGCTAGGACTGCCACCTTTTTATTTTGTTGGGTTAGCCAATAGCCGAATGATTCAATGAAGGTGCTTTTACCAACACCCGGGGCGCCGGTAATGGCGATTCTGTAGGTGTTACGGGTTTCAGCTTCTTTAATTACTCGGTCGAGCAATTGTTCTGCAAGGAGGTTATGTGTAGGATTTACACTTTCTATAAGGGTAATTGCGCGGGCTAACGTGATTCTGTCTCCCTCTAGGACACCCTTTGCATACTCATCAACAGAAAGTAATTTTCCACGCGTCATACTAGCTGAATTTCGGAATGGTTGCAAATGTAATCAGTATGCTGTTGACAACTCTTTAAAAAAGCCTTAAAATTCCAATAAAAAAAGCCTAAAACACTCGACGGAGTATTTTAAGCTTTTTCGCGCGCAGAGCTGGAGTACCAGCTAAGGATTCGCCTTAGGAGTTGATATTAGCAACGATATAATCGATCGCCTGACCAACTGTGGTGATTTTTTCGGCCTGCTCATCAGGGATGGACACTTCGAATTCTTTTTCGAATTCCATAATTAATTCTACAGTGTCCAATGAGTCAGCGCCCAAGTCTTGAATGAAATTGGCCTCGTTTGTAACTTCGGCTCCATCCACACCCAATTTGTCAACGATAATTGCCTTTACGCGTTCGGCAACAGAAGCAGTGTCTGCCATGTTTTTTTAAAAGTTGTTAATTTTGAAAATTGAAAAAGATGCATTTTTCAGCTGCAAAGAAACGACTAACTTCCCTTTTAAAAAAAGTTTTTTTCGTTTTTTTTAAAACTTCATTGGGTATTAATTGCATTATCATTGGTATACCGTACTTTTGAGGCTCTATTCTAATTGTATTTTTTACACTTATTAATTTGATTATTGATATGGCCGACAACGCAGGAAAAGCGACCTCTAAGAATCCGATCCACCTTCGCAAGGCAGGCTGGCAGAACACCAAAATTGTAGCGACGGTTGGTCCTGCTTGCAATACATACGATAAGTTAAAGGAGTTGGTAATCGCTGGGGTGGATGTCTTTCGTCTTAATTTCAGTCATGGGACACATGCTGAGCACCAGTTGGTAATTGATCATATTTGTGGGATTAATGAAGAGTTAAATTCACACGTTGCTATATTAGCGGATTTACAAGGGCCAAAGTTGAGGGTTGGTAAGATAAAAGACAACGCATTGCCACTTAAGGAGGGGGATATTATTACGCTAGTGAATGAAAAGGTGTTGGGAGATATGGAGAAAATATACATGAGTTATGAGCAATTTGCCCAGGATTGTAATGTTGGGGAGCGCATTTTGATGGATGATGGCAAGCTAGTGTTTGAGGTGGTTGAGACCAACAAGAAAGATACTGTTCGTTTGAAATGTTTGCATGGAGGTATTTTGAGCAGTAACAAAGGGGTTAATTTGCCTGATACGCAGGTGAGTCTTCCAGCGCTTACAGAGAAGGACATTGAAGATTTAGCCTATATCTTAACCCAGCCAGTGAATTGGATTGCGCTCTCTTTTGTTCGCCGGGAAGCGGACATTACTGATTTAACAGAGCGCATTCAAGCGGCGGGCCATCCGGCCAAAGTAATTTCTAAGATTGAGAAGCCTGAGGCCATTAAGAATCTTCGGGAGATCATTAAGGCGAGCAATGGAATTATGGTCGCTCGAGGTGACCTTGGTGTAGAAATGCCCATTGAGCAGTTGCCAATTACCCAGAAGGAGATTATTCGTCAATGCATGCAGTTTGGCCGACCTGTAATTGTAGCTACCCAGATGATGGATTCTATGATTACGAATCCCTCCCCAACCCGGGCAGAGATTACGGACGTTGCCAATGCCGTGTTTGATGGTGCAGATGCAGTGATGTTATCTGGAGAAACTTCGGTGGGGGCTCATCCCACGCTCGTGCTGGAGGCCATGACCCGTATCATCTGTGAAACAGAGAAACATTATTGGCCGCATATCAATCTAAAGCGTCCACATGCGGTGGAGAAGTCGCGTCTTTTTCACTCTGATGTGATCTGCTTCAATGCTTGCAGAGTAGCGGAAGAATTGGGCGCTAAGGGAATCATTGGCATGACACGTTCTGGTTACACAGCGTTTAAGGTCAGTAGTTTCAGACCAAATGCTCATATCTACATTTTTAGCGATCAGCGTCACATGTTGAATACGTTAAATCTTGTCTGGGGGGTCTCTTGTTTTTATTATGATCGGTATACTACTACGGATGATTCTATCCAAGATTCTATCGACATCCTGAAGTCTAAAGGCTTTATCGACTCGGGTGATTTGATGATCAATACTGGATCCATGCCTTTGGAGCGCCGCCAGCGCACGAACATGTTGAAGGTAACTATTGTGGAGTAATTATTGGTAATAACCCTGTGGATTTGAGCTAGTTCGAGGCTTTTTTCAGCTTTTTTTTAAAAACAGAACTAGCAGTAGCAGATAAACAATACCTTTATGGCCTAATTGACTAACAACATATAGTTAACAAGGCGCTGCTTAGCTACTGGTCTTCTTTTTAGAGTAAGCGCTTGTTCTATTAGCTGAATTATTATCCACACATAATGGCTGATTTACAAAGTCTCAACCAACTATGCGCACAAGTCCGTCGTGACATTGTGCGCATGGTGTTTAATGTCCAGAGTGGACACCCGGGGGGCTCATTGGGCTGTACCGAATATTTCGTAGCGCTTTATGGTGCTGTAATGAAACACAAGGCAAAACCATTCAAGATGGATGGTAAAGGGCAGGATTTGTTCTTTTTGTCTAATGGACACATTTCTCCGGTGTGGTACAGTGTTTTGGCCCGTTCCGGGTATTTTCCAGTGAACGAATTAAGCACATTCCGGAAGCTAAACACCCGTTTGCAGGGACACCCTGCCACCCATGAGGGGCTTCCAGGTATACGGATTGCTTCTGGCTCCCTTGGACAAGGGATTTCTGTGGCGATTGGTGCAGCGCTGGCAAAGCGACTGGATGGTGATGATCGCACCGTTTTTTGTTTGACTGGTGATGGAGAATTACAAGAAGGCCAATGCTGGGAGGCTATTATGTTTGCAGCACATCATAAAATAGATAACCTAGTGGTTACCGTTGATTGGAATGGTCAACAAATTGATGGATCGAACGAGGAAGTGCTTTCTTTAGGTAATTTACCCGCCAAGTGGAAGGCTTTTGGTTGGGATGTACTTATCTTAGAAGAAGGAAATAATCTGGAGGCGGTCATTGCAATGCATCGCCGCGCGAAGCGGCGTACCGGAAAAGGTAAGCCGGTTGTTGTTTTGATGAAGACAGAGATGGGCTATGGGGTTGATTATATGCAAGGAACCCATAAATGGCACGGGAAATCACCCAATCAAGAGCAGTTTGACCTTGCAATGAACCAATTACCTGTCACTGAACTAGGAGATTTCTAACATTATGAATATTCACGATATTACTTCTAAGGGAAACAAGGCTACTCGAGACGGATTTGGGCAAGGGCTTTTGGAGGCCGGCCGAGATAACCCTAATGTGGTTGGACTCACCGCCGACTTATTAGAATCCCTTCAAATGCAACATTTTAAGGCTGCATTTCCCGAACGGTTTTTTCAAGTGGGGATTGCGGAGGCCAATATGATTAGTATTGCAGCTGGACTAGCGACTGCAGGTAAAATTCCTTTTACTGGAACGTTTGCCAACTTTAGTACGGGTAGGGTTTATGATCAAATTAGGCAGGGAGTGGCCTATTCGCATAAAAATGTGAAAATCTGTGCTTCCCATGCTGGATTGACACTGGGTGAGGATGGTGCAACCCACCAAATCTTGGAGGATATGGGCATGATGCGTATGCTTCCAGGTATGACCGTTATTAATCCATGCGATTACCATCAAACGGTGGCAGCGACCAAGGCCATCGCTGCGCATTATGGACCTGTTTACTTGCGCTTTGGTCGTCCAGCTTGGCCAATGTTTACCGAGGGTATGCCATTTGAAATCGGTAAAGCGTTGTTGTTGGCCCCCGGGACTGATGTTACCTTGTTTGCCACAGGCCATTTAGTTTGGACCTGTATTGAGGCTGCTCAGGAGCTTGACAAACAAGGTATTTCCTGCGAAGTCATTAACATTCATACAATCAAGCCATTGGATACCGAAGCTGTACTGAAGTCTGTGCGTAAAACAAAGGCTGTGGTGGTAGCGGAAGAGCACCAGCGCTTTGGTGGATTGGGAGAAGCTATCTCTAGTGTTCTAGCACAGCATGAGCCGTTGCCTGTATCGTTGGTTGGTGTCAATGATTCGTTTGGAGAGAGTGGAAAGCCAGCTGAATTGCTTGAAAAATACGGCCTAGGGAAGAAAGATGTACTGGAGGCTGTGAAAAATGTTCTGACACGTAAACGTTAAATATATTATGAGTACCAGTTACTTTCAATCTATTGGTCGGATTCGTTTTGAGGGACCCGAGACGGACAATCCGTTGGCGTATCGCTTTTATGATGAGAATAGACTTGTGGCTGGTAAGACTATGCGGGAGCATTTTAAATTTGCGGTTGCTTACTGGCATTCCCTTTGTAATACAGGCGGGGATCCTTTTGGACCTGGTACCAAAGCTTTCCCTTGGTTGAGTGCATCTGATCCGATTCAACGTGCTAAGGATAAGATGGATGCCGCCTTTGAGCTGATTACCAAGCTTGGCCTACCCTATTTTTGTTTTCACGATTTTGATTTAGTGGAGGAGGCTGAGTCCTTGGCGGAGTCTGAAAGGCGCTTACATGCGATTGCTGACTATGCCAAGGCACAAATGGCCAGTAACGGGGTAAAGGTTTTGTGGGGTACGGCCAATCTGTTTGGGCATCCAAGGTACATGAATGGAGCGGCAACCAATCCAGATTTTGCAGTGGTAGCACATGCGGGAGCGCAAGTGAAGATAGCGCTCGATATAACGATGGAATTGGGGGGTGAGAATTACGTGTTTTGGGGTGGAAGAGAAGGGTATCAGACCCTGTTGAACACTCAGATGAAGCGTGAATTGGATCACTTAGCTCGTTTTTTGGGTATGGCAAAAGACTATGCTCGCCAAAACGGATTTAAAGGTCATTTTTTCATTGAGCCCAAACCCATGGAGCCAAGTAAGCATCAGTATGATTTTGATGCCTCGACCGTAGTTGGCTTTCTTCAATCGTATGGCTTGGATCAAGACTTTAAGATAAATATTGAGGTCAACCACGCCACGTTGGCCCTTCATACTTTTCAGCATGAGCTTCAGGTTGCTGCAAATGCTCAAATGCTGGGCAGCATTGATGCAAACCGGGGTGATTATCAGAATGGGTGGGATACGGATCAGTTTCCCAATAATTTGCTTGAGCTGACAGAAGCAATGTTAGTTATATTGGAATCGGGAGGTCTACAAGGAGGTGGGGTCAACTTTGATGCAAAAACTCGTCGGAATTCAACTGATTTAGAGGACTTATTTCATGCCCATATTGGTGGAGTTGATGCCTTTGCGCGCGCACTGCTTACTGCTGATGCTATCCTCACGAAATCGAGCTATTCAACTTGGAAACAGGAGCGATACGCTTCTTTCAACGAAGGAGAGGGCCTGCTTTTTGAACAAGGAGCACTTCAGTTAGGTGATTTATTTAACATTGCTAAACGGAATGGTGAGCCGGAACAACGAAGTGGCCGTCAGGAGATGTACGAAAACTTACTTAATCGATTTTTATAGCTTTTTTATTTAGGAAAGTAATAGTTCTTGTCACCTTAAGTGCGGGATGCGAATTGGCTACTTTAATGATATAATTTTGGCTTTTTACACCAAAAAGGTAATGCCTTGCAAAAAGTGGCAAACTTTTTGTTGAGAATTGTTTGTTCGAAATACTCTTTTACATTGGAGTGATTTTGTAGAATAATTTCAGCCTTTTAGCGACAATAATCCTGTTTTAATCAGCACACCCCGGCTTAGGCACTTGGCGACATTCTCATCAACAGCCATGTACGTGTCAAACGAACAAACCTTTTATTCACTGCTTTCCGAACGTTACTGTAGGGATTCTAGTGCGCTTTTTCTCATTAGTCAAGATGGGACTTTGCAATTATTTTTTGCCAAAAAAGATATTCCTGCTTGTATGGAGCGAGAAATTTTTGATGGTGACAAGTTTGAAATCACAGAATCGTACACACTTTCAACGGATTTTGCCAACCGAATTTATCCTGGAATGGACCTAGAAATCCCTTCCGGTCTTTATCCGATTATTCGTTTGGAAAATGGCTATGTTGTGCCAATAAAGCGAGTGCGGGGATAAATTTTATTTTTGGCTGTCATTGGCAATCCGTTGCAGGGTATTCAAAAAAACCGACACTTCCTGGGCTCCAGAGATGGCATATTCCCTATTAAAGACAAAAAAGGGGACGCCCGTTACTCCGAATTTTCTGGCTAGTTGGATGTCTTTTTGGACTTCCTCTGCGTATTGGTTGCCTGATAGAACAGCCAATACTTCGTTTGTATCTAGGCCTATTTGGCTTCCCAATTGGGCGAGTGCTTGGTGATCTGCTGTATTTACCCCATTTTTGAAATATGCCTCAAACAGCGCTTCCTCTGCAGCGTCTTGTTTGCCCTTTGATTTTGCCAAGTGCGTAAACCGATGTGCATCGAATGAGTTAGCAACGACGGCTCGATCGAAGTTATACTCCAGTCCTACGGCTTTTGCCATTTCTGTGACATGGTGAAACATTTGATCTGTTTCTTGTTCAGACCAACCTTTTTTTTCTGCTAGGGATTTTTTCACTGATTTTGAGGGTTCTGTTTGAAGGCTGGGATCTAATTGAAAGCTTCGCCAAATCACCTCCACTTGCTCTTTTTCGGAAAATTGGGACAAGGCAGCCTCCCATTTTCTTTTGCCGATATAACAGAAAGGACACATTACATCTGACCAGATTTCTACTGTCATGGTTGTATTTTTATTTATTTCGTGTAGGATGGGAGAGATTTGGCTCCAAAGTGGGGCTATACCAATCAGAAAAAGTAAAGTAGTAAATAAGCGTAAATTCATATTGGTGTATTAGCTAGCTTAGCCAACCTGCAAGTTAAGGGCACTACTGAGGGTTTATTGCTATAGAAATGAACAGAAACTAGGGATAAAAGTTCTGACTTAAGCGCCGAGTTCTAGTTGGTTTTTTACCAACTGATAGTAAGTGCCGCGAAGGTTGGTTAGCTCCTCGTGGGTACCTTGCTCGACGATTTCTCCACGTTCCAGTACGACGATATTATCAGCATTTCGGACGGTGCTGAGCCGGTGAGCGACAACAACGACCGTTTTTCCTCTAAAAATGCGCTCTAAGTTTTCCATTACAATTCGCTCGTTGCTGGCGTCCAGGGCATTGGTGGCTTCGTCAAAGAAGAAAAATTCTGGACTTTTGTAGATTGCTCGAGCAATCAAAATACGCTGCCGTTGACCTTGGCTAATACCAACTCCTTCTTGTCCAATTTTAGTATTGTACCCTAGAGGTAGGCTTTCAATAAAAGATCGAATATTGGCTAATTCGCAGGCTCTATAGAGTTGTTCTGTGTTGACATAGTCTTCCCCGAGAGCAATGTTTCGAGCGATACTATCACTAAAGATAAAGCCATCTTGTAGAACGACCCCACAGTTTGCTCGCCAAAGATGACTATTGAGGTTACTTAGGCTGATTTCTCCTAACTTAACTTGTCCGGAGGAGGGCTCGTAGTAGTTTAGCAGTAGTTTGAGTAGGGTTGTTTTACCGCTTCCGCTGGAGCCAACGATGGCGGTTGTTTTTCCTGCTGGGAAGGTAAGCTGAATATTTCGCAAGACGAGCGGGTCATTTGGGCCACCGTACCGGAATGAAACTTGATCCATTAAAAGGTTTCGGTTTTCGGGCAGGATTGTCACTTTTGATACTTCAAGGGGTTCTTCTTCTGGTCGGTTATGGATTTCATTTAATCGTTCTAGGCTGATTCTCGCTTCTTGCCAGGAGATCATAAATTGCACGAGTGCTTCGAGTGGGGCATTCATTTGCCCAATGATATATTGGGTTGCGAGGAGCATTCCCAAACTCATTTCCCCTTGCATGACGGCGCGGGCGGCGATAAATGCGATGAGGATATTTTTACTTTCATTAATAAAGGCTGCACCGGTGCGTTGTGCTTGATTGGTGGCCAGGTATTTGACGTTTACCCTGAAGAGTTTTGCCTGAATACGCTCCCAATCCCATCTTTTTTGTTTCTCAGCATTGTGTAACTTGAGTTCCTGCATTCCATTTATCATCTGGATGAGGGCACTTTGATTTTCAGCCATTCGCTCGAAGCGGCGATAGTCGAGCATTCGACGTTGCCGCATAAACATCCATACCCACCCAAAATAAAGGAGGGAGGCGATCAGAAAGAGGGCGCAGATGAGAGGGTTGTAAAAAAGGAGTACAAAAAGGAAAATGATTAGGCTAAAAAGGCTAAATAGGGTATTCAGCGAAGAGGATGTCAGAAAACGTTCCACCCGTTCATTGTCGTAGATCCGTTGCAGCAAGTCTCCAGTCATTTTGGCGTCAAAAAACGCCATGGGCAGCCTCATGAGTTTAATCAAAAAGTCGGAGACCAAGTTAATGTTGACACGAGTGCCGATATGAAGGAGGATCCAACTACGCAATAATTCGACGGAAATTTGGCCTAAAAACAACATTCCCTGTGCTAGTAGAAGGAGCCACACGAAGTTAAAATCGCGGAGTTGTACTCCCTTATCCACCAGCGCTTGCATAAGAAACGGGAATACTAGCTGTATGATGCTTCCTAAAAACAAGCCTAAAAGAAGCTGGAGAAGGAGGGGTTGGTATCGGGAGATGTATTTCCACAAAAAGTGGAAACCTGCTTTTTGGGTGCTGGATCCTTCTGACTGGTAAAAGGCCGGGCTAGGTTCAAGGGCTAGTGCAATTCCTTGCGGCTCTGTAGCATTTACATCTCTATCCCAGCCTTTTCTGAACTCTGCAAACTTCATTTTTAGTTTACCAACGGCAGGATCCGCCACCAATACTTTCTGCTCTTCAAAGCCATAGACCACTACAAAGTGTCTTTCATCCCAATGGACAATGCAGGGCAATGGGAAGTCCTCTTGCAGGCGGGAAAACGGTAACTTAGCGCCCAGTGTACGAAAGCCAATCCGCTCTGCAGCGTCGGCTATTCCGGTTAAGGAAGCCCCCTCCCGATCTAGGTGTGCAAGTTCTCTCAACTGCTCCAGGGGATAGTGTTTACCGTAATGCCTTGCGACCATTCGAAGGCAGGTAACGCCACAATCTGTTGCGTCTAACTGTTTATAAAAAGGAAATTTATCGCCAAACACGGTGCGAAGATAACAAAGGGTGTTCGATTCTTCTTAAATTGCGAAAAAAGCGGCGTTTTTTTTGTAATTTCCAAGCCTTTGGAAGGAGGAGAACTGTATATTTGCGGCGCTTACATCATCGAGGAAACGAGGGTTGTAAGCCACCATCATTTAAAATCGACTTTGTAGCAATGATTTTTGACTTGAAAATGATTCGGGAGTTTTATCAAAACCTTCCCGCCCGTGTGGACGCCGCCAAGGCTCAGTTCAAAAGGCCGCTCACACTTTCTGAGAAAATACTTTTTGCCCACCTTCATCCAGACAGTCCGCTTGCTGATCACAAGCGAGGATCGGACTACGTTTTTTTCCAGGTAGACCGGGTGGCGATGCAAGATGCCACTGCTCAAATGGCTCTGCTGCAGTTTATGACTTGTGGTCGTAAAAAGGTAGCGGTTCCTAGTACCGTTCACTGTGATCACTTGATTCAAGCGAAAGTAGGGGCCGATGAAGATATGAAAGTTGCTTTGGAAAAGAACAAAGAGGTATTTGACTTTCTTTCGTCCGTGTCTCAAAAGTATGGCATTGGTTTCTGGAAGCCCGGAGCAGGTATTATTCACCAAATTGTATTGGAGAATTACGCATTTCCTGGTGGAATGATGATTGGAACGGATTCTCACACCGTTAATGCGGGAGGTTTAGGCATGGTGGCCATCGGTGTTGGTGGTGCTGATGCAGTGGATGCCATGTCAGGAATGGCATGGGAGCTGCAGATGCCAAAGCTGATCGGGGTGAAGTTGACTGGTAAGCTTCGTGGTTGGACCTCTCCCAAGGATGTTATCTTGGCTGTAGCTGGAATCCTGACAGTGAAGGGTGGTACAGGGGCTATCGTAGAATATTTTGGTCCAGGTGCACAGAGCATGAGTGCGACAGGTAAGGGTACGATTTGTAACATGGGTGCAGAAATTGGTGCAACCACTTCCACTTTTGGGTATGACAAGAGTATGGCTCGTTACCTGAAAGCGACTGGGCGTTCCAAAGTAGCAAACATGGCGAACAAGGTAGCTGATTACCTGACAGGTGATCCTGAGTGCTATGCAAATCCAGAGAAGTATTTTGATCAAGTTATCGAGATTGATCTGTCCAAGTTGGAGCCGCACATTAACGGCCCATTCACACCAGATTTGGCTTGGCCATTGAGCAAATTCGCAGCTGCCGTTAAGAAAAATAAATATCCTGTTCAGTTGGAGGTTGGCTTGATTGGCTCTTGCACTAACTCTTCCTATGAGGACTTGACCCGTGCAGCCTCTGTTGCGCGGCAGGCAAAGGATAAAAATCTTTTGGTTCGGGCTGAATATACCGTTACGCCTGGTTCTGAATTGATTCGTTACACTGCTGAGCGGGACGGATTATTGGATCAGTTCTCCTCTATTGGTGGGGTTGTGATGGCAAATGCTTGTGGGCCTTGTATTGGCCAATGGGCTCGTCACATGGACGACATGAAGCGTCCAAACTCCATTATGACTTCTTTTAACCGTAATTTTACGGGTCGGAACGACGGCAATCCGAATACCCATGCCTTTGTTGCTAGTCCGGAGATTGTAACTGCTTTTGCGATTGCTGGGGATTTGACATTTAACCCTAAGAAAGATTACTTGGTAAATGAAAAAGGAGAGAAGGTAAAACTGGATCCTCCAAAGGGGATCGAGCTTCCAAAAGCAGGGTTTGCCGTGGAGGACGCTGGTTACATCGCTCCTTCAAAGAAGTCAGGTAGTATTAAAATCGCCGTTGATAAAAAGTCGGAGCGTCTTCAGTTGCTCAAGCCCTTCCAAGCGATTTCCAACGATGAACTACAAGGAATGCGTTTATTGATTAAGGCGAAAGGCAAATGTACCACTGACCATATTTCCATGGCTGGACCTTGGTTGAAGTACCGTGGGCACTTGGAAAACATTTCTAATAACTGTCTAATTGGTGCGGAAAACTTTTACAATGGGGAGCGCAACAAGGTATTCAATGTAGAGAAAGGCGATTATATGGAGGTGCCAGTATCCGCTCGCCACTATCAAAAGAAAGGGATTGCGACGGTTGTATTTGGGGAAGAAAACTATGGCGAAGGATCTAGCCGTGAGCATGCAGCGATGGAGCCGCGTTTCCTAGGCGTCAAGGCTGTAATTGTAAAATCATTTGCCCGTATCCACCAAACCAATCTGAAAAAGCAGGGTATGTTAGCGCTTACTTTTGCCAATCCTGCGGATTATGATTTGATCCGTCAAGATGACAAGGTGAGTATTCTTGGGTTCGACACCTTTGCGCCAGGCAAGCCACTTACAGTTGTGCTGGATCACGCGGATGGATCACAGGATAAATTCCAGGTGAACCACACGTATAATGAACAACAGATCGAATGGGTCCGTTACGGTTCTGCGCTCAACAAGATTCGCGCTGATTTTGGTGTAAAAAAATAAGTTGCTCTTTTTTAAGATTCAAGCGCGTCGTGTTGTCAGTAACAGGGCGCGCTTGTTTTTTAGGGGCACTAGAAGAAATAAGATGCGATTGCTTTCAGTTATTTTCAAGAAAACGCCGACCTAAATACTGTATTCTATCCTACCTTTGTGGTTATGAATTTTCTCACGCTCGAAAATGTTACCCGTTCCTACGGTGAAAAGGTCTTGTTTAAAAACTTAAACCTTCATATTGATAAAGGCCAAAAAATTGGATTGATAGCAAAAAACGGTACGGGTAAATCCACCTTAATGCGGGTCATTGCAGGCAAAGAAGGATCTGAAGGGGAAAATGCTAAAATTACATTTAGAAAGGATATTCGGATTGGATGGCTGGATCAGGAGCCGGATTTTCATCCAGAGCTTGATGTGCTGAGTGCCGTCTTGGATGAAGCCAATCCGATGGTAAGAGTAGTTAAAGCTTATGAAAAAGCACTCGCTCATCCTGAAAAGACAGAGCAGCTTCAGTTGGCTATGAGCCAAATGGATGAGCTGAACGCCTGGTCATTTGAGTCAAAAGTCAAGGAAACGCTTTACCGTTTTAGAATGGAAAATCTGGACCAAAAGGTAGGCACCCTATCTGGTGGACAGAAAAAACGGATCGCATTGGTTAAAATTCTCTTGGAAGAACCGGATTTTTTGATTCTTGATGAGCCAACGAACCATTTGGATGTAGAGATGATTGAATGGTTGGAGGAATATTTAAGTCAGCCGAATATCACCTTGTTCATGGTTACGCACGACCGTTATTTTTTAGAGAATGTATGCGATAGCATTATTGAACTGGAAGATGGGCAGCTTTGGCGGTACTCGGGTTCTTACTCTGATTATCTTGAGAAGAAGGCATTAAAAGAAGAAGTAGAGGCTGTTACGTACGATAGGCGGAAGAAGCTACTTAAAAATGAGTTGGAGTGGGTCCGAAAAAGTCCCGCGGCTCGGACCTCCAAAGCCAAGGCCAGGGTCGATTCCTATTATGATCGAAAAGAGGCAAATGACACGTTGAAGCCCAAGAAGGAAGAGATGTCAATTTCGATTAAGGAGAACAGAATGGGAACCAAGATTGTCGAGTTACATAATGTCGGGAAATCCTATGGTTCAAAAAAGGTTATTGATGGATTCACCTATAAGTTTAAGCGTAAAGAGCGAGTTGGGATAATTGGTCCAAATGGTACAGGCAAATCCACTTTTTTGCAATTACTAACTCAAGCACTTGATCCTGATACTGGTAAAGTAGTGGTGGGTGATACGGTTGTTTTTGGGCATTATCGTCAAGAGGGAATTCAGTTGCTTCAAGATAAGCGCGTCATTGATGTTGTTCGGGATATTGCAGAGGTGATTCCACTTGAAAAAGGAAAAGAACTGACTGCCGCGCAACTATTAGAGCGCTTTTTATTCAGCAGGGCCCAGCAGCAAGTCTATGTGTCTCAATTATCAGGAGGGGAGCGCCGTCGACTATACCTGATTACCGTTTTGATGCGCAATCCCAATTTTTTGATATTGGATGAGCCAACCAACGACTTGGATGTGATGACCTTACAGGTGTTGGAGGATTTTTTGGAGGATTTTCCAGGGTGTTTATTGGTTGTCACGCACGACCGTTATTTCATGGATAAACTGGTTGATCACCTTTTTGTCTTTGAAGGAGAAGGTAAGATCCGCGACTTTCTAGGCACGCATGTAGAGTATCGCTTGTTGAAGCGGCAGGAGGAGCTACAGCGCCGGCAAGCTGCTGCCGAGCGACCAAGTGCAAAGGTGGAAACAACTGTTGCCAAACCAGGTCTGACCAGTACGGAGCGCAATGAAATGAAGAAACTGGAACGAGAGATGGCTCAAGCAGAGCAGCGAAAAAAAGAAATAGAAGAACGGTTTCAGGCAGGTGATATCACACCTGCGGAGATTTCAACGTTGTCGTCAGAGTTAGGAGTGATTCAATCAACATTAGATGAAAAAGAAATGCGCTGGCTTGAATTGTCAGAAAAGGCATAATTAAAACAAATGATGGAACTGGGCTGGATGGGATCTTAGGTAATGGTGGAAGTAAATAAGGGTTCTTTTAGGGATAAACCATGCTTGAATTAAAGGAATACAGCCGGATATTGTTGCACTGGGCTCATGAAAATCCACGTCCAATGCCCTGGAAAGGCATTTCAAATCCCTATTTCATTTGGCTTTCTGAAATTATTCTTCAGCAAACACGAGTTGAACAGGGGCTTCCGTATTATGAGCGATTCATCTCAATCTACCCTACTGTTCGGGATCTTGCTAATACTTCTGAGGATGAATTATTGAAGCATTGGGAGGGTCTTGGCTATTATTCTCGCGCACGCAATTTGCATGCAGCCGCAAAAACAATAGTTGAACTTCATGACGGAGTATTCCCGTCTAGTTATGAACAAATCAGGGCCTTGAAAGGAGTGGGTGATTACACCGCTGCTGCGATTGCCTCTTTTGCTTTCAATCAACCCTATGCGGTTTTAGACGGGAATGTTTTTAGGGTGATTGCGAGGTGGACAGGAGTGGATGTCCCAATCGATACCCCAGGTGGGAAGCAGTATTTTCTGGCATTTGCTAATTCTATTCTTGATGCCCAGCAACCAGGGGCTCATAATCAGGCTATGATGGATTTTGGCGCAACCTGGTGTACCCCGCAGAAGCCAAAGTGTACTGGTTGTCCCTTCAGTTCGCATTGCACTGCGTACTTGGAGGGCCGTGTTGAAGGGCTGCCTGTTAAGTCTAAGAAGGTGGCAAAGAAAGAGCGTGCCTTTATCTACTTGGTTTTTCGGGGAGAACGGGATACATACTTGCGAAAACGGCTTGAAAAAGACTTTTGGAGGCACTTATATGAATTTCCTAGCCTAGAGCCAGAAGTATTGCCGGTCGAGCTAAAAGAAGTCAGTCAATTAATTGAGGATCATTTTCCGGGTCTATTACCTGTAAAAGCTTTAAGGATGTCCCGAGTATATCGTCAAACCCTTTCTCACCGGCAGGTTTCGGGTCTTTTTGTTGAAGTACGGCTCTTAGATGAATCGGTGTCTCTTCCGGAGGATTGGGTATCGATTCCCTGGTCGACGAGCTTGCCATCCCTCGCGTTGCCCAGAATGTTAGAATGGTACTGGAGGGAAAAAGAAATGATTTCAAGTGCACCCAACCTTTTCGAATAGTTAACCTGTCTTGGTGTATACTAATCAAATGATCGACACTAAACCATTCTATGATAGTAATGATCCCCGCAATCGCCCGGTGCGGGGATTTTTTTTGCTGATTTTTTCTTAGTTTGTAAAATTGTCGTACCTTTGCCGGCCAAAATAAAAACTGGATAGGATGATGGGCGTTTTTTCAGCATTTTCCCTGCCTATTCAGGGGCTCAAAGTTGGGATACATGAGTATCAGTACACGCTAGATGCTTCTTTCTTCAAGCTTTTTGAAGATTCTTTGATTGGAGAAAGCGAGTTGATAGTTTCAGTAGCGTTGGACAAGCGATACGACATGATGATCTTGGACTTTGGGATGGAAGGGTGGATTCAATCGGATTGTGATCGTTGCAGTGCGAGCATCCACTTGCCTATGTCGAGTGAGCAGACTTTATTTGTAAAGTACAGTGAGGGAAAAGAAGAGGAAGAGGACGAGGTAATTTTTATTCATCGGGAAGCCCCGGAATTAAATCTTGCTAAGTATTTGTATGAGTTTGTGGTTCTTTCACTTCCTATTTCGAGTACGTACGATTGTGAAAAGGAAGATCCTCGCCCCTGTAATATGGAAGTGTTAGCTCTTCTAAATAGTTCTAATGAAGACAAGGATGACTCAAGCGGTTCCTCTGTTTGGGATGTTCTGAAAGATTTGAAATAGTAATTTGAATTTTATACCACCGACATTTTTGTCAAAAAAATAATTGAGCCATGCCAAATCCTAAATGGCGGCACTCCAAACGCCGCAAGCGTGCACGCCGCACACACGATAAAGCAGCTATGCCAGCGCTGACAACCTGCCCGGTAACTGGCGAACGCCACGTTATGCACCGTGCTTATAAGATTGATGGCAACTTGTATTACCGTGGACAGTTATTGATCCCGGCGAAAGAAACCGGAAGCGCAGCGGAAGCTTAAAAGCACTTGTTGCGTTCTTAAATGATTTAGAAGAGGCTCCAGTTCCGATTGCCGGAATGATCTGGGGCTTTTTCTGTTTTATTTTTTCAAACTAGGGTATTCTTAGGTTGTAGTTACTTCCAATGGTTCAGTTATGAAACAAATTATTAAAACGGATAAAGCTCCTCTGCCGATAGGTCCTTACAACCAGGCGACTGCATTTAATGGAATGTTGTTTGTATCAGGCCAAATTGCGCTTGATCCTCTGACGGGCAATTTAGTGTTATCTGATATTGAGTCAGAGACTCGTCAAGTACTTCAAAATGTCAAGGCGATAGTTGAAGAAGCGGGAAGTAGTCTCCATCATGTTCTTAAGGCTTCTGTTTTTGTCAAGGATATGAATATGTTTGGTCGTATCAACGCAGTTTATGCGGAGTTTTTTGAAGAGTCCACAGCCCCTGCCCGTGAACTTGTTCAGGTGGCGGAGCTGCCGCGGTTTGTTAATATAGAAATTTCTGTTATCTGTATCCTTCCAAATTCCTAAAATTGTATGAAGAGTGTTCTTTCTGGGGTCCAACCTACAGGTGATTTGCATATTGGTAACTATTTCGGAGCTGTTCAGAACTGGTTAAAGCTTCAGGAGCAGTATGAATGCCGTTTCTGTGTGGTGGACTACCATTCAATGACGATGCCTTACAAACCAAGTCAGCTTAGAGAGAATACATGGAAGATGGTTTTTTACCTTTTGGCGTGTGGTGTAAAGCCAGAGACTCTTTTTATACAAAGCTTAGTTCCAGAGCATACTGAGCTCAATTGGATACTTAGCTGTGTTTCTTCTTATGGTGAACTTACACGGATGACTCAGTTCAAGGATAAAGCGGACCAGCTGCGAGAAGTGGATGGTGATGCTTTTATTAGCGTAGGACTTTTTGGCTATCCTGTATTGCAAGCAGCGGATATCCTTATTTATCACGCGGACTATGTACCAGTGGGTAAGGATCAAGAGCAGCACTTGGAGCTCTCTAGAAATATCGCGCAGCGGTTCAATAATCAATTTGGGAAAGAATACTTCGTGGCTCCGCAACCTTTATTCACCGAAACGCCCAAAATATTATCTACAGCGGACCCTGCTCGAAAAATGAGTAAGAGCCTTGGAGAGAAGCATTATATCAATCTATTTGGTGAAGAAGAACGGATTCGAAAGCAAGTCAAATCTGCGGTAACAGATACAGGAGAAAATAATTCGGGTGAAATGAGTTCCGGAGTAAAAAATCTCTTCGAAATCATCCGGGCATGTGGTGCGATGGAGGCACACGATAGCTTGATGACAGATTACACCAATGGATCACTTCGGTATTCTGACCTTAAAGAGGCGACAGCCAATGCCCTTCTTGAACTTATAAATCCTTTTCGGCTTCGTTTGGCAGAACTAAATGCTGACAAGAGGAATGTTAAGGAACAAATACAAGACAGCAGTGCTGTGATCCGGCAGCGTGCTCAGAGGACGATGAAAGAGGTAAGGGAGCTCACTGGTTTAGGTTCTTTGAGAGGGTAAATTGAAAAAGAAAAAAGTGCCCCTGTTGGAGGAGTCCAGCAGGGGCACTTTTTATTCTTGTCCGGGGTGGTATCTTTTTTCCATGTTTTGTTCCACCTCTTCTTGGTAAAACAACACTTGTTTGAAGATTCCTTTTGAGTACATTTCCCCTTGGTCGAAGAAGTGGCTGGAAGAAGGGTCAGCGTTGTTGCCACCTGCCAGGATGGACTTAGCGCGGATTTTCTCTCCAAATTCAACTGCACAAACGAAACTATTTCCATTGACCCCGTACCGTTTTTTACACCCATCAAAATACTTAGAGGAATAGGAAGGTAATGTTCCCCAGATGGAAGAGGCAAATCCGACTGGAAGACTTGCTTTTGTATCGTCAAAGCGGGCATTGACATCACCAGATAATCGTTGAAAACGGTTTATTTCTCCCCAGGGTATCTCCCAGGTGCCAAATTTTTCATGGAGACTGTTAAGGGCATCTGCCAAGCCTCGCATTAGAAGCACACTGGGTGCCTTATCAGCAAAATGGCTGGTTTTTTCTATAAAATTAGCTTCTCCTAGGTTGAGCACTTCCCATTTTCGGATTTCCTGCAGAAGGCTTTGTCCCCATTCGACCGCTAGAGTAGTTGCGATGGATGTTTCACTGCAATGGTAATCCCAATTTCTAAGTATTTCAATTGGTGCGGAAAAAGGTTGATAGGCGGTTGGATTTTGATCGTATGCTCGGATGAGTGCGGGTAATAGCACTTCAAAAGCGATCATTCTGCGATTGTAACCTGCCTCTATCAATTGGTCAAGGTCCCAATTTTCCCGATTATCTAAAAGCCGGATAGCGTTTAATGCCCGAAAGTTTTCATGGTCCGGAGCCATGTAGGCGGGGATGTCCTCTAGTATTGGCCCCTGGGTTCCTGCCGCTGTAAAAGGGGAAGAATTGCAGTTTTGTAGCCAGCCATTGGAGGGGTTTATGAATTGTATGGTTTGCTCCAGCTGGTGTAATCCTTTCCATTCTGTGCTTGAAGCGTTTCCGGGTACAGGTCTAGACCAATTGAACTGTTGATTTCGGATAGGATGGAAATTGCCGTGCCAGTACGCAATATTTCCATCTTTGTCTGCATAAACCGTGTTGTTGGACGTGTTAGCCCGTATCTGCATGGTTTTTTTAAAATCTTTTAAGTTGCGTGCCTTTGTTCGGTTCCAGCTTTGAATCAGGCCAACCATGGAGCGATTATTGGACTTCAGGGTGTACCACTTAAAACCTTTCTTTGCGAACACGGGTCCATGGTGGGTATATTGGACAGAGAAAACGCGCTGTACAAGCGTGTCTTTCATTAGAACTTGAAGGGATAGTTTCCGTTCTGACACGGGGCGCCATTTTTGGTCGTATTCATAATACCACTTCCCGTTTTTTAGGTTAACCTGTTCCTCATAGGTGTCTGCAACATCCGCAAAGCTGGAGGTATGCATCCATCCGCAGTGTTCATTGAAGCCTTGGTAAACAAAAAATTGTCCCCAAGTGACGGCTCCATACGCATTTAAACCTTCTTCACTGGTCATTTGCACCTCAGGGCGGAAGAAAAATGTAACATGCGGATTGATGTATAAAAGGGCATTTCCCGAAGTGGTTTTTGTTGGTGCGATTGCAAAACCATTGGATCCTGTTACTACTTCTGCCTCTGTTGGTGGAGAGATCGCGCTAGTGCTATTATTACTACCCGTTTCAAACAGACGCTTTAGATCTTCGGCAGTAAAGGTGTCCGTATTAATGGCGCCGATACTTCCATCTGTCCAGAGCAGAGGGAACCAGGGTTCAAAGCGTGTTAGTAAGCGGGGTTTTACCTCGGGGTGCTTGTAGAGATAATAATTGATCCCATCTGTATAGGCATTCAGTAATTTTTTGAGCCATTTTGGGGCTTGATCATAATCGGTTTTGGCATCGGAGGGATCTAGTAATACCCGGATGAGCAAGTCATCGTAGAGTTTAGAGGTTCCATATATTTCAGAGAGCCGGCCGAGTTTTTCGATGTAATTGAGTTCAACTCTTTGAAAGTCATCTTCGCATTGAGCGTACAAAAGCCCAAAGACCGCATCGGCATCTGATTGGCCGGAGACATGAGGAATCCCCCAGCGATCTCGGGTTATGGTTACCCGTTTTGACTGTTGTTCCCACCGGTCGACTTCCTTATCGGTTGGATGTTGTGCCGTGATGGGGGCCGAAAGAAGAAAAAACGAGATGAATATGAAATGTTTTGAAATCATTTTTCAACAAAAAGTATCTAAAAAACAGAATGTTGGCAAATATAGGTAAAAAGTTAAACTAAGAAACCCGTTGGGACCTTAACTTCACGGCTTCAAATTATAATACTTCCTGAAGTAGCTAGCAGATTAGCTTAAGCCTTTTTAGAGAGGGATCAAAATTGAGATGACAAATCAAGGTATGGATAGTGGGGTTATAAGGGGCTAAAATTGGCTGTCTATTTATGGGTATCAAAAGTGGTATTTGCTTTTTTGAAAAAGAAGGAAAATTAAAAATATGACGTATTCAGATCGCATTGCACCATTATTAAGTATTTCTTCCCGGCGTATCCAATCTGTGATTGAGTTGTTGGAGGGGGGCGCGACGGTCCCTTTCATTGCCCGTTATCGGAAGGAGGCGACTGGGGAGCTGGATGAGGTTCAAATAGGCCAGATTCAGGATTGGTTAAAAAAATTACAGGAACTGGACAAGAGACGAGAGTCGATCCTGGCTAGTATAGAGGAGCAGGGTAAATTAACCCCTGAGCTTCGAAAGGCAATTGATGCCGCTTCAACGATGACAGAATTAGAGGATTTGTACCTTCCCTACCGGCCCAAGCGAAAAACACGTGCGAGCATGGCCATTGAAAAGGGCTTGGAGCCGTTAGCAAAACGTATTTTTAGTCAGAAGGATCGGGAGGTTTCTACCTTTGCTGCCTCCTTTCTTACGGATCAAGTTTCAAGTGTTGAAGAGGCGCTTCAAGGTGCGCGGGATATTATTGCCGAGTGGGTGAGTGAAGATATTAAGGCCCGTGATAAGGTTCGCCGTCATTTTACTAAGAATGCGGTGGTTGCGGCCAAGTTGGTGAAGGGGAAGGAGGCAGAAGCATCAAAATACCGGGATTATTTTGATTGGAGTGAGCCCTTAAAGAACTGTCCCAGCCACCGCTTATTAGCGATGCGCAGAGGAGAAGAGGAGGGTTTTCTTAGAGTTGGAATTGCACCGGACGAGGAGCTGGCCACTCGTGACCTAGAGGATCTGTTTTTAACAGGGTCTGGAGAAAGTGCTCAGGAGGTTCGCACAGCGGTGCGCGATAGTTACAAGCGTTTATTGCAGCCAGGAATTGAGACAGAATTCAGGAATGCATCCAAGGAAAAAGCAGATGCTGAAGCAATCCAAGTTTTTGCGGAGAACCTTCGTCAATTGTTGCTTTCAGCGCCCATTGGTGAGAAGCGGGTAATGGGGATTGATCCCGGTTTCAGGACAGGCTGCAAAGTGGTTATTTTGGATGCGAGTGGTAATTTATTGAAAAACACAGCGGTCTATCCCCATGAACCGCAGAGGCGCGTATTGGAGAGTCAGGCCGAATTGGAAGATCTGGTAGAGCGCTATCAGATTGAGGCGATTGCGGTGGGCAATGGTACTGCAGGGCGAGAGACAATGGATTTTTTGCGGCAGTTGCGATTTAACCGCTCTGTGGATATTTATCAAGTCAATGAGGCGGGTGCTTCTATTTATTCTGCCTCTGAGGTGGCGCGGGAGGAATTCCCAACGGAGGATTTAACCGTGCGCGGGGCGGTCAGTATTGGTCGTAGATTAATGGACCCATTGGCGGAGCTGGTAAAAATTGATCCGAAAAGTATTGGAGTGGGGCAATATCAATACGATGTTAATCAGACGAACCTCAAGGCAAGCCTAGACAGAACGGTTGAAAGTTGTGTGAATGCAGTGGGGATTAACCTTAATACAGCTAGTAAGCATTTATTAACCTACGTTTCAGGCCTTGGTCCTACACTTGCTCAGAACATTGTGCATTTTCGTAGTGAAAATGGACCTTTCAAAAGAAGGGTGGATTTAAAGAAGGTAGCGAGACTTGGGGACAAGGCATTTGAGCAATGCGCTGGCTTTCTACGGATTCGTGACGCTGAGAACCCTTTAGATAATACGGCTGTGCATCCCGAGCGCTACGACTTAGTTCATCAAATGGCAAAAGATCTTGGTTGCACGGTTCAGGATCTGATTAAAAGTAACGAGCTTCGGCTGAAGATTGATTTAAAGCGCTACGTGAGTAAAGAGGTGGGATTACCAACGCTACAGGACATCCTAAAGGAGCTTGAAAAACCAGGTCTTGATCCACGTGGGGCGGCAAAACCATTTGAGTATGGGAATGTCAGGAGTATGGAGGATTTATCTGAAGGGATGATCCTGCCCGGGATTGTTACGAATATTACTGCTTTTGGGGCTTTTGTTGACATTGGTATTAAAGATTCTGGACTCGTACACTTGTCTCAAATGGCCGATCGGTTTGTAAAAACGCCCTCAGAAGTAGTTTCTCTTAACCAACAGGTTACGGTTCGAGTGATTGAAGTAGATCTTCAGCGTAAGCGGGTAGCCTTGAGCATGAAAGGATTATAAATCATTAGTTATGCTTTCATATAACCCTAAAGACTGGCTTTCATTGCCTTTTCGGTTCCATAAATCAGATACACTTCGACGTCTTTTCCCGTTTATTGTACTGGTTTGTTTGTACGCTTATGGAGTGGCATGGCTTGAGTTGGAGTATTGGAAATTAGGAGAGAATAGTAAGGTCAGGAATGTCTCCATTATGCACACCTTACTGGGGGTGGTTCTTTCTTTTTTGTTGGTATTCAGGACGAACACCGCTTATGAGCGTTGGTGGGAGGGGCGGAAGCTGTGGGGCCAACTAGTAAATAACAGCCGTAATTTTGCAATGAAATTGGCTAGTTTATTACAGGATCAAGAAGAGGAAAAGTTGTTTTTCAGGAATATCATTCCTCTATTTGCGGATACGCTAAAGCATCATTTAAGGAGTGAGGAGACCCGAATTGAATTGTTTAACGATGTTCCGGAGGCCACTCTTCAGCGGATCGACCTGAAGAAGCATTTACCCAATCAAATAGCAGCAGTGATGCATCACAGGATTGGTGAGTTGGTACGACAGAAGCACCTTACGGAGTTGCAGGCCTTGTCGTTAAACCAGGATTTGATGACGTTTACGGATGTAACGGGAGCATGTGAGCGTATCAAGAATACCCCTATACCCTATTCGTATAGTGTTTTTATTAAGAAATTCATACTTATTTACGTTGCTACACTTCCATTCGGCTTTGTTTTTTCACTAGGATACTTTGTAGTGCCGATCGTTGGATTCATATTTTATGTTTTGGCCAGTTTGGAATTGATTGCGGAGGAGATTGAAGAGCCTTTTGGAGGAGATGAGAATGATTTGCCACTGGGTCGAATTTCAAAAACCATTCGCAGCCACATTAATGAGTTGATTTAAAGTGGAGGTGGTGGAAAAAAAAGAGGCCGCCCTCAGGTAACTGGGTGCGGCCTCTTCCATAGAGTTGTTATTGCTTGTAGGGTTTATTGTTTAATAAACTTTCCGGACCAGACCAGTTGGTTTGCTTCATACAGGCGGACAAAATAGATGCCGGCTGTCAAGTTGCCAACATTTAACTGTACAAGATCTGCTCCAGCGGCCAACTGTAATTCAGGCAGTTGGGTAGTGCGACCGAGTAAGTCTGTAACAATGAGCCTTCCATTTTCAGGAGCAGTGTTGCTCTCAAATCGCAAGAAAATATTTCCAGAGCTAGGATTGGGGAAAATGGAAATATTGGATGTGATCCCGTTAGTAGCTTCCCAGGAAGAGGACGTTTGTTTTACCACCACGGTTTTTTCGGTGACATTAGAGCAGCCGTTTGATGTAACAATGACTAGGACAACTTTATAGGACCCGATTTGGGAGTAGGTAGCAACTGGACTGGCTTCGGTACTGGTCTGGCCATTGCCAAAATCCCAGTAACGACTGATCACATCGGCCGATTGGTCGTTGAAAGTGATGGTATTGGTAGTAGCCAAGTCGATCGTATCAGCAGAAGTGCCAATTGAAACAACTGGAGCCGTTGGGGAAGGACTAACTGTCACGGGCACTGCAGTTCGGCCGCATATAAATGGCACGTCTATTTCCCAGTCAAAGAAGTAGTAGTAGTTGAGGGTAGTGTTGTTGCCAGCGGATGTTATCCCTCTGACAATGGTCATCACCCCTGAAACAGTGTGTGGGAATCCAGGTTGGGTGGTAGTTTGTTTTAGTTCTTTACCACCGGAGAGTTCCAGTCGATACCCATTACCTACCGGGATTGATAAGTTGAGGGTAATTCTTTGCTCTCCTGTTTGGGTGATGTTGACGATTTTTTGGGTGATTTGGTTTCCATCGCTGTCTAGGAGACGAATAAAGCGGTTTCCGGTTTCGTCAGCGTATACCTTCACTGTTTTTAGCACGATAGGTTGGAATACATTAAATTGCAATGCTGCACCGGTACTGGTTGTAGAATTGCCGGTAATGGCTGTTTTGCCAACTTTATAGTTGGATATTTTACTTAGGTAGTAAGTAGTGTTTTGAGTGAGGGTGGGCGTGAGGAATGTATTGGTTTCGGACACTGGATTACCTGTCAAAGGGGCGGTGAACCACTGGAAGCGTTCATTTGCTGCGATATTAGAAGTTGCTTCGAGCAGAACCCGGCTTCCACCGCAGATACTGGATTGCAGGTCATTGACTTTTCCCACAATGTAGTCTTCGTTTGCCATTTTGAATACTCTTTTAAACGAGTTATTCAGAGGGCGTACATCGGTGGTGCCATTAACGGAGGTAATGGTTACTTGTACGGCATACTCACCTGGGTTGATCCCTGTTAACCCGGGGAGCACGATGTTGGTAAATGCATTGGGTGCCAAGCCACCATTCCAGGTGTAGGTACTTTGTGTGCCGTTCAAGAGCCCATAAGAAAAGTCTAATGAGGTGATAGTTTCTGTTCCAGCGTTTTCTACAGTAACCGTAGGGACTACCGGGCCTTTGCATATTCCTGCTACTTTTGTGTCGATTATAAGGGCATCTCGCTCCCATGTAACGGGGGTTACTGGAACATTACCTTCGTTCAGGAGCCAGTTATAAGCAGCTTCGAGGCTGATCATGCCATTCCCGTGAGCGTTATCCTCTCCTACTACTCCAAGATCAATTGCGGAATTATACAAGGCTAATTTCAGTTGGATTCCGGAGAGGTAGGGGAATGCTTCTTTTAATAGAACGATTGCTCCAGCGGCATGAGGTGCTGCCATAGAGGTGCCATCAATTGAAGCATAAGCTCCACCATTAAAGGCGGATCGGACGCTCACACCTGGTGCAACTACCTCTGGTTTGATCAGTAGGGATCCAGTACCACCGCAGGGGGTTGGGCCTCGGCTGGAAAAGCTAGCGATGGGGAAACTTGCATTTGCCCCGTTAATAGCGCCTACAGCGAAGGTATTTACTAGGTCCATGTTCATAGAAGCACCGGATGTAACAGTAGATGGATCTGGCCCATTATTCCCTTGAGCGAATACAACTGCGACTCCTGCTGCTTCTGTGGCATTAAGTAAGTTGATAGCAACGTTATTCCCGCATCCAAAGTTACCGGAGCTCCAAGAGCAGTTGATTGCATCCGGTTGGTCGGTTATGGTAGCTGCGTTTCCATCTGGGTTAAGTGCCCACTGAAACGTTTGTATATTGCTAAAGACGGTTTGCGAGAACGCTCTTTGGCAGCCTAATTCCTCTCCGATGGGGAACTGCATAGGTCCACCCATCCAGTGTGCGTTGAAGGCGACACCGATTGTGTCGTTTGTCTTCCGATCAAGTCCAACGACAGTACCGGTTACGTGTGTTCCATGGTCTGCACAATCTTCTGGGAGTCCGGTTCCATTCCATGCTTGGTTGGTAGGAACATTATTTCCCCAGAAGTTAGCGATTAGGGCGGGGTGTTGCCCATCGTCTCCTGTATCAATAATAAGGGCTTTTCTTCCATATCCCGTATAGCCTAGTTTCCACATAAATGGGGCTTTAATTGCCCTTAAGCCAGGCTCTGTTCCATTTGGGGTGGCGGCGGCTGCAGTTACTTTTACGGGTTCGACTATTTCTACCGGTGCGTTAAAGGAAAGGCTTCCTACGATTGGCAAGCTTGCTATTTTCAAAGCTGCATCATAGTTAGCGCGGACGAAAATGGCATTAACGACCCAAACTGGATAAACCAATGATTGGTCAACTCCTTCCATTTTCCGCAATTCTTCCAAAAGAGCTGGCTGAGTCGCAGTAGCGGTTGCTTGAAGGAGGGTGATTACTTCTTGAGAGCGAGTGGAAAGGGATGTTTTTTCAGACTCATACCGAGCCAATAATGCCCGAGTATCAACTTGATCTGATAATTCTACGATAATTTCTTGGTGGCTGGAGGGATTTGAAGTAAATCTTTCCAGTAGAGTTGGATCAAACTTCTCCAATGGGGATTGTGCGGATAGGGAAAACATCCACGGTGCACACAAGAGCAATAAAAGTATTTTTTTCATAAAAAACGGTATAACAACATTCAGCTGTAAATGTCGGACTAAAAATGGATAAGAAAGGGAAGGAATTACTGGTTTACTTTTTGTTTGGACTATATTATACAAAAACAGGAATAAGTAACTAAACGACGGCGTAGTTTTTTTGAAGTGCCGCGATGGATTGTTCCATGAACTTGGGGATAATTGTTTTGAAGGTTAGCTCTATCTTATTCGGATGAGCGAGGTCTCTGATCATTCGTTGGTAACGTGCATGGCCGTATTCGTTTTCGATGGTTGCTTGTCGCTCAGGCTGGAGAAAGTGAGCAAGCATTCCTTCTGGATTAGCTTCGGGGTGGAATTGGGTTCCAATTATTTCTGGGCTGAATCGGATTGCCATTAAGGCACGCTCATCATGAACATGGGGTCGCAGTTTTTCTAGGCAAAGGATTCGGGCGTTCATTTGTTGAAAACGCTGTTTATTGGGTTGAGTTACTTGATATCTCCTAAAATCAGCTATGTAGAAGGGGTCTGGGAGCGGCATGAAGAGAGGCTCCTCTTTTCCGTCGTGGGTTTTATGAACAGGGTATGTCCCGAACGACATTTGGCGGCGTTCCGAAATCACGCCTAGGCCGAAACAGTGACAGGCGATTTGAAAAGAGTGGCAAATAAAGAATACATATTTCTTGGGTTGATTGTGAAGTTCTGCCGATTTATTGTGGTCCCAGAGTGCCTGAATGAGGTCATATAGGGGTTGAACCCAAGGCTTATCATCTTCTAGTGGGTCTCCTGGCCCCCCTGAAAACAAGTATATATCAAACTCAAGGCTTGGGAGTTCATGGTTGACGCGGACATCAAACTGGGAAAACGTCAGTTCTGAAGCATAATCGTTTAAAATTCCTTTTAGCATAGGAATTCCACGATTGTCCTCACCGTTGTACATATCCAGAAGGGCTGCGCGTAGCATAATTATTGGTTGTGGAATTGGTTGAAAAGCTCTCTTATTTGGTTAAGGGTGAAGTTAGGGGCTGCAAGCTACTATTTTTTTGAGAGAAGTAATTTGAAAAAAATGCTTGGCTTTTTTTCTTAATCAAACTCATCTTCAATTTCGCCAAAAAGTTCTTCCAAGACATCTTCTAAGGTGATAATCCCTGCGAGGCGCCCGGTTACATCGGAAACGCAGGCGATGTTGGTTCTGGTTTTTACGAAACGATTCAGCAGCTCATTAACGGGGAGACCGGCAGGGACAAACCGAATTGGCATGGTCATTTTGCGAATAGATTCGGGCTGTTCAAAAATTTGTTGAACATGAATATACCCAAGGATGTGGTCTAAGCGCTCATCGCTGGTTACCAGGATGCGGGATAGTTGGGTGGTTGAAAAAAGTTGCTGGACAGTTGAGAGTTCAGTGCTTACTGGAACGTAAACGATCTGTTCTTTAGGTGTCATGCATGCGGCGGCGGATACCTCTTGGAGGTGCAGCGCATTTTCAATTAATTCTGCGGCCACGTCTTCTTCTTGAGCGGAACCGGAATGATGATTTTGTTGAGCAAAATACTCCATTAGAACGGCTTCCCCTTCATCTGGGGCTTTTCCAAAAAGGTGTTTAAGTATTTTTTTTCTGAAAGGAATAACCAATCCAAAAACAGTGAATCCAGTGATTAACAAGGAAAAAAATCCTGTTCCGAACACGAAACTATAGAAGGGCAGAATGAACCAGTGAGCGATTAATGCGCTAAGGCCCAATAGGAAGAGAAAGAAATACGAGTGGCCTCCGACATAGGAGTTTAGAATAAAATACCGACTTCGTGAGGAGGGGTCGTCCATAGTTGTTGCTGTTAAGCTTGTTTGAAGGCAAAAGTAAAGGTATTTATCATTTCCAGGGATACTTTTTGAAGAAAAGGCTGGCAATTCCTAGAATAGCCACATAGAGTACGTGCAGTATTTGTGCGGGAAAAAACCAACGAAGCGCGCTTTCTTTTTTCCAAAACTGAGCCATTGAACCTAGAAAAATAAAATCTACTATGGTTTTTATAGCCCATCCAATTGGGTCCAGGCTTAGGAGGAGTAACCAACAGAAAAGAAACACCCATGCCAAGGTTAGTTTTACTGGCCATTCCGGCAAAGCTGCGTTTTTACTGCCCCAGCGGAGTCGCTGGTAAAAAAAAGAGCGCCAGTCGGAAGCGGGCATTGTTTTGACAACCGCTGCGGGGCTTTTAAGGAAGAAAATACTTTTGGGCCATGTGGCGGCAATTTTTTGAATTAGAAAGAAATCATCTCCAGAAGGGATTTCAAAATTATCACGGTAGCCCTCTACCGATGCAAATGCGTTTTTTTGATACGAAAGATTAGCACCATTGGCCATATGCTGCCAGCCTAATCGGATTCCCGCCCCAGTAATACCCATGAGTCCTATCAGGTCGAGTGATTGAAACCATTGTAAAACACCTTTTTCACGGTGAAAGAGAACGGGGCCTGCAACAGCTTGAATAGATGGAGTTGTTTGATATACCCTATCCAGTAGGGAAAGCCACAATGGAGGGACCATGCAGTCTGCATCGGTGCAAGCAATATGGGTCCCTGAAGCCCGTGCAACTCCCAATGTAAGTGCGTGTTTTTTCCCTTTTACTCTGGAATTATGAAGAATTTGTACGGAAAAGGGGGGGCTTACTCTCTTTATCCAGTTTGTTGCAAGTGCCACGGTGGCGTCTTCTGAACCGTCGTCGATCACCATCACTTCAAACAATGTTGAAGGGTACTTCAGGGCCAAGATAGACTGGAGGCATTCCTCGATTTTGGAAGCTTCATTTTTGCAGGGGATCAGGATGGAGAAGCGAGTAACAGAACTGTTGTTGATTGTGGGGGGGACTTCCTTTTGCATTATCCAACCGATTGAATAAACGATCATGATAATGGTATATCCAGCAGCGAACAGCCAGACGGAAGAAGTAAGCCAGTCCATTAACCGATTTTCATCTGTTCAACTATAAAGGCGAAGACACCAAATGCCGCACTACCAGTTAAAATACCAATAGACAGGGTACGATCTTCTCCTGTTTTCAGCATAAAGAAGCCTGCTGCGAGGCCTCCAGCAGCAAGGATGTAGTAAGGGACTTGGTACTGTATCACGAGAAATGCCACGAAGGTAAAGGCAGCTCGAATGAGGATGGAAAGTAGATGTTTCATAGTAATTAAGGCAAAAGTATATCTTTGTCCTTTATTCAACCACGTTGTTCATGGATAAAATTGCAGAAAAAAAGGCAAAGGATAGAATAAAGCGTCAGGATGCAAGGATGGCTAAAATGACGGATGGTTTTTTGGAGCTCGAGCGATGGCTTTGTGATTTGATGCGGAAGGGTGTGATTGCCTATCCAGATTATCCAAGACAATTTTGGGAAAATGCGGCCGCAAGGATGGTAGATGCACAAGTATCTGGAGCGGCAGGTATGCTGCGACGATTACGAGACATACGCTACTCGGATGACCATCAATGGCAAGAGGAGGCGCTCTACTGGACGACTCAACTTTGGAGCCTGACAAAAGGTTTTATACAAATGACAAAGCACTCTATGGGGATTCAGCAACAGCTCTTAGCCGTTGCTGGTTGGGGAGCCACACCAAAGGAAGTTCAATCGGATACCTCTGCAATGCGTATTTCAGACCTGTGGATAGTAGTTGGTCGCCAGGTTGAAAAAGTGGAGGATATTACGGTTCAGCGAAACTGGCTGTACGGGATGGAGTCTGGGAAGTTTGCTGTAGTGCTTTATTTCGTATTTAGAAACAGCCCAATTGAATCGAACCTTTTACCTGGAAAAATGTATCGGGCAACGATGGTTTTTTTCCCAAAAAGTGATCGTGCCATTCCTGAAAATTTGGAGGAATGTTCCTCCCCTATCGCATCGGTTCAAGTATTACCTGACTGGACCGCTGCGGAAGTGCATTTATCCGATACTCGAATTGACTTTCCATGGATGGATTTTATTCCGATGTGGGTGGGGGACCTTACTGTCGCTCGCATGGAGGAGGGTTGGTGCTTGGTAGATAGGGAGAGAAAGGTGGTTCGCCTCACCGATCTTTCTACAACAAAGACCCTGTTGAGTTTGTTAGGTGCCTCTCAGGGCAATCCCGTTCCGGTCTTTTTGGTGGTCACCACCAAGGGATTAGTGCCAATGTCTATATGGGTGGAGGGTACAATTGCTGTTTTATAAGGTAAGGTTAAAGGTCGGTTGCGGCTGTATTACTTTCTTTTTTAGTGTTTTGGTGGTGAATATGGTTGTATTTTGGGGCTTTAATAGGTTGAGAGAGCTAAAATTAACGTTTATCCACTGTTTGATTATACCACAGCGGCCCTCATATTCGTTAAATACGCTACTTTTGTGTTGAAATCCAATCTTTCTGAAGGTATTGGTTCAAAATAAGACTATGATTAAACCTTTTTTCTTTCTTTGTCTGGTGTTAGTTGGGATGGTTGTGCATGCTCAATCACCCTCTCCAAGCACACAGAAGGCCAAGTTAGCTGTAATTAACTTGGAGAATCCTTCTTTTGAGGATACTCCGCGTGCCGGACTTAGGGGTGGGAAGCCTCCTGTGGGTTGGTATGATTGTGGGGGGACAACTGAAACTTCTCCGGATATCCAACCAGGCTTTTTTGGGGTGCTAAAGGCCCCAAGCCATGGTTCCTCCTTTTTAGGCCTTGTTGTCCGGGACAATGAAACCTACGAAAGTGTTGCACAGCGATTGAGTCAGCCTTTGATGGCAGGAAAATGTTATGATTGGTCGATTGACCTTAGTCGTGCTGAGGAATATACGAGTCCGACCTCTGCTAATCCGGATAAGCAAATGAGTTTTGCCTCTGCGGTACAGGTACGGATTTGGGGTGGAAATGGATATTGTGATCGCGCGGAATTGCTTTATACTACTCCTTATGTGGTGAATACTCGTTGGCTAGGGTATTTGATTCCCTTGAAGCCACAAAAAGGCAATTATTCATTTATCATTATTGAAGCATTTTTCAAGACACCTCTTTTATTCCCTTACAACGGGAATGTATTGGTAGACAATGCACAACAGATAAAGGAAGTTGATTGTTATGAAAAAAAGGAAGAGCCTGTTGCTCAGGTGGAGGAGAAGCGCAAGCCTGTTCCGGATAAAAATACAACTCCGTCCAAACCTCGTCCGGCAAGTGTGCCAGCTCCATCTGCAGCTGAGCAAGCGACTACAAAGAATTTAGCGGAGGCGGATCCGAATAAAATCAAGAAGGGCGACATTCTTCAGATTCAGAATTTGTATTTTGATGCCAATCAGTACAGTATTAAGCAGGAATGTGTGGGCACATTGAATGAAGTTTATCAATTTTTAGTTCGTAATCCTCGGTTGGTAGTAGAAGTCGCCGGACATACCAATAACAGGGCAAGCGACAATTATGCTAATAATTTGTCTTCTAATCGAGCAAAAGCGGTGTATGAGTGGCTCTTGAGTAAGGGGGTTCCAGCAGAGCGACTTCGGTTTAAAGGTTATGGCAAAACGCTTCCTATTGCGCCCAATACTACAGAAGAAGGTCGAAAAAAGAATCAACGGGTAGAAATTCGGGTGCTCAGTGTAAATGGGTAAGCTCGAGTTTTTGGGATGCCTGAGAGAATTACTGTCTCTCAGGCATCTGTGTTTGGATTTCTAAGAAACGCTATCTAATCTATTTTGTGCATAGTGAAGAAGGTACTTAGAAATATATTTTCCGATAATATCAAATTCGATGTTTACAAGATCCCCAATCTGGATTTTGCTAAAGTTGGTATGGTGCCAAGTGTAGGGGATAATGGCCACTGAGAATTGGGAGCCGGAGGGCTCAACCACGGTCAGGCTAACGCCATTCAGACAGACGGAGCCTTTATCAACGAGTAAGTGCTCTGGAGTTGGCTCGTATTCAAACGTGTATTTCCAGGAGCCGCCAAGGTCGGTGACTTCGATACATTTTGCCACTGTATCCACGTGTCCCTGTACCATATGGCCATCTAATCGCCCCCCCAGTTCTAAGCAACGCTCAAGATTTACCTGAGATCCTAGTCTCCAATGCCCTAGGTTGGCTCTTTTTAACGTTTCGGCGATGGCAGTTACTTTGTGCATAGGTGGGCCATCGCTCGTTTCTTCTATTGCTGTTACCGTAAGGCAAACCCCATCATGGCTTACGCTTTGGTCAATTTTTAATTCTCGGCTAATGGCAGATTGGATGGAGAAGTGCACATTGGTTTGTTCTTGTTCGATTTGTACGACGGTTCCAATCGTTTCTATAATTCCGGTAAACATAATATAACGTT
>CANHDG010000001.1 GCA_947459365.1 Saprospirales bacterium | reverse complement strand
GCTTTTTGTGTTATAGATCAACAGCCTATACTAGTAGGCGATACTTTTGAGGTAATGGTTCATGTAATGGGGGTATTAAACCAGCCAGGAGTGGTTGATTTTTCATCTTGGAAAAAACAGATTCCGGAAGAGGATATATTAAGAAGGACATTATGGGAAAAAAAAGGAAACCAATGGGTACAAAGAGCGACCATTATTGCTTTGGATAGCATGGAAATAGCACTTCCACCATTGGCTATACCAGGGCCTAACGGCCTAGTTCTTCAAACTTCACCTACTGCCATAAAAATCGTTCCAACCATTTTGAAGCCAGGAGAGACTCTTGAGAACAACCGGTCAATCAAAAAAGAGCCCATTAGGTGGTCAGATTTATTCGCATCTTTAGTTGTTTTTTTTATTTTCGGAGGCGGCTTTTGGTATTATTACATTAAAAGAGAGAAAAAACGGGATATTGTTGTTATTGAGAATAATAGCCCAACTCCACGCTCTTTTGAAGAGGAGGCTATTCAACGTCTTCATCTGTTAGAAGAACAATCTATCTGGGAAAATGGAGAAATTAAGAAGTTCTATATAGGGTTAAGTCAAATTATTAAGGGGTATTTGGAGGCCAGGTATGAAATTCCAGCGTTGGAATCTACAACAGAGGAGTTAGACCGACTTTTAAGAGGGGCTAAAATGCAAGAAACATTAATAGTAGAAATTAAAAACGTGCTCATCGAGGCAGATTTAGCAAAGTATGCCCAACAGTATAGTTCTAGTCGAGATTTTCGACAGCTGTTGAGTCTTGTGGAGCGCTTAGTTATTCAATCCGGAAATTAGAAATAGCCATGGTTTTTGCGTCCCCGTACTGGTTGCTTTTGTTAATACTTCTTCCATTTTTGATTTATCACTATAAGGTATCAGAAAGGAATAGGCACATTTCATTGATGGTTTCCAGGGGAGAGGTTTTCGCCAGTACAAAAACATGGGTAGTATATGCTAGGGAGTGGCTTCAGTGGCTTAGATGGCTTGTTTTTAGTTTAATTATTATAGCGCTAGCTCGCCCACAAATAGTTTGGAGTGAGGTACAGTCAACACAGGAAGGCGTTGATATGATGTTGGTGGTAGATGTATCCCCAAGTATGCTATCAAAGGATGTTTTTCCGGATCGACTTTCTGCTGTTAAGAAAATGGCGAACGAGCTGATTGAACGTCGCAAACAGGATAGGATTGGCTTAACCATATTTGCTGGGGGTGCCTTTAATCAATGCCCACTAACATCAGACCACCGGATATTAAGTGCATTAATTAGCAATATACAAGTTGGTAGGTTGCCAGAGGGGACTGCCATTGGTACGGGCTTAGCTACTGCAATCAACCACTTGAAAGATAGTACAAGTTTAAGCAAAGTAATTGTATTGATAAGTGATGGCGATCAAAATATGGGGGAGATTGGACCACTAGAGGCGTCGTTGATTGCCCGAGCTTTAGGTATTAAAATATATATTATAGGTATTGGGAAAAATGGTTTGGCGGAGGTGCCCGCTTTTCGTCGAAGGGATGGCACTTATGGTTTTGGATCGATAAACATTAAAATAGACACAGTAGGTCTTTCAAAAGTGGCTACTGCTGCGGGAGGTAAATTTTATTGGGCACAATCTTCGGGAGAGTTACAAGCTATTTCTCAGGACATAGATCAATTAGAAACAAGTGAGTTGAAGGTAACGAGTGTTCAAAAGGTAACGGACTTGTTTTTTTGGTTTTTGAATGCGGCATTGAGCTTGTTACTATTAGAGATAGTACTTCGATGGGGTCCACTTCGCGTAATCACCGTATAATATGGAAAAAGTACATTTTGAAAATCCGGCATTATTACACTTGTTATGGCTGCTTTTGTTGCAAGCCGGTTTATTGTGGTATTATTGGCGATGGAGGAGTCAGACTCTTTACTCAATTGGTTCAAGACAATTAGAGCAACGGTTGTTATTGGGGTTTTCTTCGGATCGTTTTTGGTTGAAAAATGCACTTTTTTCACTACTATTTGCATTGACTGTAATTGCTATTGCCAATCCACAGCGGATAGAGCGAGCTACGCCCAGCCTTCTTGGAACGTCTGATATTATTTTTGCGCTAGATGTATCGAGGAGTATGTTAGCAACTGACATTAATCCTAGCAGACTAAAAAAAGCACAGGATTATCTTAAGGATCTGATAAAGTCTCAAGGAGATAATCGATTGGGTTTAGTTTTTTTTGCCGGAGATGCGTTTCCTCAATCTCCATTAACAAATGATCCATCGGCTTTGCTTTTATTTTTATCCAATGCCTCACCAGATGCCGTAAATAATCAAGGTACTAGCTTAAGTGCTGCCATTTTGCAGGCCCTTCGGATGTTTCCAATGGATTCGACCATTGGAAAGGCAGTTGTACTGATATCAGATGGAGAAAGCCACACAGAGGAAGATCTTAATGCCGCAAATGTAGCGCGCAAAGAGGGCGTGGTCATTCATACTGTTTCAGTAGGATCTACTGCAGGCTCTAGTATACCCGTTTCTGCAGGAAAGATGCTTAAAGATTTTGAGGGTAATCTTGTCAGAACAAAGCTTCATGAGCAATCATTACAAGCCATTGCTGCTAAAACAAACGGTATCTATACAAAAATAGAAGATCAAAAAGGGATCCAACTGGTAGAAGAAGCATTAAACAACCTTAGAAAGGTTAAAATAGAACAGCAGGCAGGGTTTGTTTATAAAACCTATTATCAATGGTTTTTAGCTCCTGCTATCTTTATATTATTGATTGATCAACTACTTTTTTGGAGAAGGAAGCCTATTTTCTAGTATTCCAAGTCCGAAAAGAGCAAAGTCAAATTTAACAGGATCTTTTGGGTCCAATAGGCGCAGCTGTTCCGTCAATTCAAGTACAGCCTTCCAGTCTGTTTGTGGTCGTTGGAGCAATCCCAGTTTTCTTGCAATTTTTTCAACGTGCACATCCAGCGGTATTAGTAATTGGCTGGGTTGGATGGTCGTCCAAACACCAAAGTCTACCCCTCTATTATCACGTCGGACCATCCAACGTAGAAACATATTTAGTCGTTTGCAGGTAGAATTCCGATTTGGTGTAGGTACGTGTTTTTTAGTTCTATTTGGAGCGAATGGTAAGCTAAAAAAATCGGAATGAAATCCAGAGAGGGCTTTTTCTGTCGTTATATCATTCGGGGAAAGGTGTCTAGAAAAAGCTGTTTCCAAGCTTTTATTGTTTTTGTAATAGTTTTGAAAAAACTCTAAGAAATAAAGGCTATCAATTGCTTGGAATGTTCGGTGCTTAAAATCATTGAACCGAGAGCGGTCTTTTTCTTCGTGGTTAAGTACAAAGTCGTGTGGTGCGCCATCCATTAGTTCAACGAGTTTAGAAGCACTTTGAATAATGGTTTTTCGCTGCCCCCAGGCCAAGATAGCCGTCCAAAATCCAACAATTTCCTGGTCTTGCAGTTTATTAAACTGGTGTGGGACCGAAATTGGATCGTTTAGGATGAATTCGGGGCGGTTATACTGGTTGGCAGCAGCATTTAAAAGTTCTTCAACGGAATTCTTCAAGGAATTTAGGGTTTGACAAGTGGTTGTTTGAGAGAGACAAGATTAGCAAAAAGCCTGTAAGCACCCGGAACGCCAGCAGGCAGCTCTCTAAAAAAGGAGAAAGATGTATATGCGAAAACTCCTTTTCCCCAAGGTGCGACTAATAATCCTCCATCTGCTGGTTTTTCTCCTGGATCGTTACAGGATAAAGGTGCCGAATATGCGCTATCCCATTCCCCAGGGAAGTAGAGTCCGCGTTCTTGGACCCAGTCATTAAAATCAGCGTTGGTTAATTTATTGGGGTAGTTTAAAACAGGGTGTTCCGGAATCAGGAAACGCATTTCTGCAGTTTCGTCTGTTACTCGTGTTCTGGATAGTTTTAAGGGAATTGGGGCGAGAAGCCCTGCTGTATAATCAAAGTTATTGTTGTATTGTGTAATTAAAGTGCCACCGTTATTTACGTATTCAAACAGGTCATTGTTTTTAATGGTGAGCGCATCTTTTGTATTATAGGCTCTAATGCCGATAACAACGGCTTCGTATTGAGCAAGGTTTTTTGCATCAAGGTCCTTATCCTCGAGCAGGGTTACCTGACAGCCCATGAGACGAAGTGCGTTAGGCACATCGTCGCCGGCACCCATATAATATCCAATTTTTTGTGCGGCAACAGTTAAATCGAGTTTCGAGATTTTTACTTGTGCAGGGAGTAGGACGTTTTGGGCTGGGATATGTTCATATTCAATGGTTGATAATTGCATAGAATAATTTCGGCCGCCAACGGTAAGAATAGCTTTCGCGTCTGCGTTTTCTGGTGACACAGGAGGTGTAACCAGAAATGTTATGAGCGTTTCTTGTCCTTTATTGGGTAAGAAAAATGGGGCGTTTCCTGCTGCTGATTTCCAGCTCCAATTAGTTGGTAGAACCAAATCAGCCGTGCCAGAGACGCTGTCCCTAAGTGCTTTAATACGTACGGTAATCTCTTTTGGTCCGCTAGTGAAAAGATAAGCACTTTGTTCGAAGGAAATAACAGCAGGAGGAAGAATATCAAAGGGTTTCCACACTTCTCCCTTTGCTGGCTCCTCTGTTTTATAGGCGACGTCAGTAGTATATGAAACAGGTATGTTATTAATCAAGAATGACCAAGTTAAGGTCAGAAACCTGGGCGTTTCGGCCAGGTTGCGCATTTTTTGATCAGGTACCGTATACATACCTGTTGTTCCAGCAGACTGTAGCCAAAAGGGGGAAGTAAAGGAAGCGGTAAGTGGAATTTGTATTTTTTTTGACCAGGTCCAATCAGAGTTATTAGAAAGTACCCAGTTAAGAGTTGTATCAAAGATTCCATTTGAGAATGAAATCGAATTAAGTTTTAGGTGGGCAGCACTTCGTTGAATAGCTTCTAGGTTGATCTCTACGGTTGCTCCTGGGGTTCCAATGGCTTGATCTGCAACAGCTTCAAGGTAAAGGCCCATACATCCCTTAATCACCTCTTTACTTTCTTTTTGTTTGACTCGTTTCCAGTGTCCATCAGGAAGCGCTTCAATCATTTGGAGCACAGTTAACAAATCTGGTATAGATGCGGCAGGGTTATCAGACCGAAACGATTGATCTATTTTTGATAATAAGGAACCAATTTTTTCTCCTCCTGGCACGCGGCTCCAAGAGGTATTGATACCTTCGAAGAGGTCTTTACTGGCGGGTTTTTCTCCTTTTACAAAGTCTAGGTACTCTAAGTTTTCCCCACGCTTTGTTATTTCACCAAAGCCTTGACAGCGGTGCATAGATCTAGCTTCTGCAGAAATTTCGTTATTGCTTTTTCCTTTTAATGGTAAGAAAACGCCCAAGTCAAGTTCAAACATGTTTGATTTGTCGGCAGCATTGAATTTTTCTTTGCTTCCAAAAAACCACCAAGAGGTGTTAAAAAATAGGCGCTTAGGTTGCCAAGTGGAGGTGTAAGATAGTTGCTCGGGATAAGCTTCAGGGTTACTAGCCAAATCGAATGCTTCCAAGGAAAGCATGGCAGAAGTGGTATGGTGTCCGTGGTTTGGGAATTTTTTATCGTGATGAAAGCGATTAAATATTATGTCGGGTTGTGTTTCTCTGATGGCCCAAACAACATCTGAAAGAACTTCGTTTCGATTCCAAATTGAGGTGGTTTCTTCTGGGTTTTTGGAGTAGCCGAAATCATTGGCACGAGTAAACCGTTGTTTGCCACCATCAATTGAACGAGCCATCAGGAGCTCTTGGGTTCGGAGCACACCAAGTAGTTCTCGTAGTTCTGGTCCAATCAGATTTTGTCCTCCATCTCCTCTGGTGAGGGATAGGTAGGTGACGTCATAAAGTTTATGATTGGCACAATAACTGATCAAACGCTGGTTTTCATCGTCGGGGTGTGCCGCTACGTATAATACAGACCCAAGAACATTCAATTTTTTGATTGCCTGATGTAAGTCTGCAGGATTGTGTTTTGTTGGTTTTTGAGTAAATATTGGTGATTGACTGAAAAATAGCAGTACAAAAGAGATTAAGAGTCGCATATTAGGACAGTTAGTAAAGTAAAGCATTTGCAACAATTATTTTTCCAGCTTGCCAAAAAGAGCGAAATATTGGGTGGTCGACCAAATAAACAACAGAGCCATTACCGATGGGTTGCGCGGCGACAACAGGTGAATTTTTTATTTGTTTTTTCACCCGGCTTCCTATGAAACCATAACTTTCGAGCGCATCTCCAATCCAGATTGCATTTTGGAGTTTGTGGTTGATTTGATATGCAGCTGCACTTGTTTTCAGGGTAAAATAGGTGGATCCCAGTCCATAGGCCAGAGGGTGTGTTGTGTCGATTTTAGTTTTTATAATGGCACCAGGGAGTTGGTCACTGATTTGTTGCCTTTCTGTTAACTGATATGGTTTTGGGGAGGTATAGGTAGTGTCTTCTGGAGGATTTTTTTTAGAGATTATATCAAATCCAGAGTTGTCAGCTAAAGCTCTTACACCTCCATCAATTGCGATAATTTTTCCACCATCACCAACCCAGTCTCTGAGCAATGTAAGAGTTTTTTCTTCAAAGCGATAAGATCCATTGGGAATGATAAGCGTGTTGATGCCGGAAAGGGCAGCGGCGCTGATTTTATCTGATCTTACCATATTTATCGGGTAATTAAGCTCTTGTTCAAAATAGTGCCAGAAATGTCCAAAAGTGTTTTCGTCCACGTCGTCTCCATAGAGCATTGCAACAGATGGATTTTTGACTAATTTGAATTTCGAAGAGCCGAAATCCGCTCCTTTTCCGATAAAGCCTGTGTAGGCTGGATATAATGCGGTGTTGGTTTTGAGTGCTGTTTCTTTAATTAATTTCTCAAGTTCGAGATCGTTGATTCTATTATCAGCACGGTTGATTACAAAAGCTCCTGGCTCAAAATGTTGGTCGCTCAAGTCAAAGGCCTCAGTTGCATACCTTATTTTTATCCCTTTGTTTAAGAGGTGTGCTACGAAGCTACAGTCGGAGAGCGATTTACGGTGTAAGCACCAAGCATAGGTTGGGGCTATCGGTGTGGGCGATGGAGCAATATAAGGGACAAAGGATTTTTGTGGTTCGAGCCTTTGTTTAGTTGCAAATGCTTGTAGTCCGTGAGCAAATGGTAGGGCCCAAGCCGTGATATCATAAGTGAGTGAGTCGCTAAGGAATACATTTGGTTCAAAAAGAACTTGGGTCAAAACAGATTTAGGCTGATAGGCGCTTATTACAAGGTCATTTGACTCAACGGTAACCGGATCTTCTTTGCCAGTGAAATAGTTAAATGCTTTTGGGACATCGAATGTTTTGCCTGCTTTGCCGTATCGGATTTTATGTAAATCGAGGAATTTACAGAGCGTATTTAATTTATTAGGATCATTAGAACCTTTAATAATGAAGGATTTGTATTCTCCTGGAGGGTTTTTTGAGGTGGTTTTAAAGTAATTTAGAAAATTTTCAACAATTTTGGGTGTGTTCTTACTAGCAATTTCAATTGTTGAGCGGCAGGCTGTAAGGTGATGTTCGATTCTCGTGATTAGCGTGAGGGTGTCACCATTAGAGGTTTTTATGGCTCTTCCAGCTTTGCCGTGACCAGCTTGTTCGTATGTCATCCCAATTGCTCCGTTAAACATAGGATAGGTGTCGCCGTAGGAGGGATAGAGCAGGTCGAATATTTCATTAGTAAAGTATAGCCAGCCCTTTTCATCAAAGTGTTTGGCATGGTTGATACCTATTTCTGTTTGGAAGGATCGCTGCCAGCTACTGAGGTAGGCGTGCATTGGTTCTGCTGCCGGTGCGAAGTAATAAGGGTCATCAATAAATTGCTCGTGAACATCTGCTAATACGTGTGGAAGCCAGGATTGAAAGAAAGCCAATCGCTGTTGAGTTTCTTTTTGGGTTGCCCATGCCCAATCTCTATTTAAGTCAAAATAGTAGTGGTTGGGTCGGCCTCCGGGCCAAGGCTCTTGGTGTTCACGGGTAAAGTGATTTGGGTTTTTCAATTTGTTTGAAACTCCTCTATACCAATTTGTATATCGGTCATATCCATCAGGATTCGCTGCTGGATCAATGATTACGATTGTGTTTTGTAACCAAATCTTAATGGAGTCGTTTTTCTGTTGCGAGAGCTCCCATGCAAGTTGCATACTGCCTTCTGCGCCGGAGGGTTCATTGCCATGCACGCTCATATTTAACCAGACGATCGAAGGCATGCCTGAAATGACTCCTTCTTTTTGATCCGGCCCTAGTTGGGCAAGTCGAAGATTGTTTATTCTATGCTGTTCTAGTTTAGCAATGTTTTCTGGGGAAGAAAAAATGGCCACTAATAATGGGCGGTCTTCTGAAGTTGTGCCGTACTCAACTAGGGACATCGTCATTGGACTTTCTTTGGCCAAGTACTGAAAATAATCCACCACCAGATGGTGTGGGGTGAATTGTTCGCCGAGTTGATGTGGTAAAAAGTCGTTAGGCGATTTAACTTGGGCTTGACCGTTGGAAATAAAGGTGAACGGTGATAGAACCAAGAGGAGGAGGTGGTAATATTTTTTTAGCATGAGCATATCTGACGAAAGCCCAAAGTTACATATAACGCTCCTTATAAATAGCTAAATGATGTAAGTGGTGTCCAGCGATTATGTAGAAATAAGCACGTACACTGAATTTAAATCCGCTTGCGTTTCCTGTTTGGATTGCTTGCTCTTCTGTGCAATGATTTAAGAGAAATAGAGTATGATCCCTCACCAGTTTCCATTCTTTTAAGAGACTCTTGATGGTTCTATTTGAAACATCTGCATATTCCATCCAAAAATCCTGATTGAATCCTGGGAGGGAGGCTCGATCACCTCTTATAAACCATAAAATTCTGAACGCAAATACACGTTCAGTATCAATCATGTGTATTAAAAGTTGTTTTATACTCCATTTGTCGGGCTCGTAACAGTAGTCACCCATTTCTTCAGGAAGGCTCCCAAATAGTTGAAGAGTTTCTTTCCATGTTTGGGTTAAAAGCTTCTTTGCTGAAATTCGCGGAGGAAGAATTTTAATATAGGTTGAATGAAAGGGGGCATATTCGTCAGCGCGCGGTCTTTTCATGGTAATACTAAGATTGACGAGCTAATTTTGTCATAAACCAAACCTCAAAAATGGTATAGACTAAGTAAGAGAATAAGAAAATAGCGACAAACCACTCATTATCGGGCTTCCAAATTCGTTGATACATATATAGTAGTCCAACAGCAAGTACCATTTTCCCAAATACGGAGCCAAGGATTAAACCATTGAATGCACCCTTGTTTGTACTATTTACGGTTGCGGATCCAGACCAGAAAAGTCCTAGACAAAGAAGGACAAATGCACTTAAAGTAATTAAGGTAAGTGGCCAGTGTTGGCGAATGGGTAAGAATACTAGGTATAGAAGGCCAAAAAGAGCAAAGCAACCTAGTGTGATATAGGCAAGATATCTATAGAAAATCGCGGCTGTCATTAATCTGGAGTAATTAAGGGTTGTTGGGGGATGCGGAATCGTCCCGAAGCAACTGTTTATAGAGTGCGTAGAGGGAAGCAACCATAAAGAGTACCGTTAGGAGCACAGCCCAAAGCGGTCTTTCAAGCTGCATTTTTGCATCTAGCCATTTTCCGATGAAAGCCCCTGCCAAGCATGCTGCAAAAAGCTGAAAGCCCATTCCGCTGTATTTTGCCAGGGTTCTCATGGGGTTTTTGCTGTTGGTAGTCTTTCTTTTTGGAGGATCGGAAAGCATAAATAGGCTTATTTGGGGCTATCGGTCATTTTGCAGGCTACATTAAATTTGGCTCCGCTTTGAACAATGAGCTTACCCGTTGAAATGGTGCCATCAATTTCTGCTGTTTCTCGGATATTAAGTAAATCGGTCACCGTCAATACTCCTTTAATTTTACCCTCGACGACTGCATTTTGACAAGTAATTTCTCCCTCAACGAATCCTGTGGGACCAATAATCACTTTTGCCTTACAAATTAAGTCACCCTTAATGGTGCCGTCTATTCGGATATCACTTTCACATTTTACCGTACCCTCGATACTTGTCCCTTTAACAAGAGCATTCAGACCGCCAGACGATTGGGCTGTTGTACTTTTCACGTCGTCGGAGTTCTTTGAATTTGCAAACATAATGTAGAGCTTTTACCATTTACAGACTAATTGGTGGAGCTAACCAATTAAATCCAAGAATATTTGAACGCAACTCGTTTATAACAAAATAAAAAGGTCGCATTTGGAAGATTTTGAGTGAATAAGGCTTTGAAAAACAGGTTTGATTAAATCATGAAATACAAAGTTAGTTCTGTCTGCTTGTATTTAGTATCATAACAGAGTAAAAACTTGATAAAACCATGTGTTGAGTGGTAAATAAAGGGAAGAAAGAGTGTATTAAGTAGTGGATATCAAAAAAAAAGTTTCCAACGAACTTCTCGTTGGAAACTTTTTTGTCCTGTTAATGGACGTGGTGTCTATGAGAGGAATTAGAAGTTTGGACAGTATACACCACGGCGTTCTGGACCACAAACTTTGTAAAGTAGGGAGAATTCAAAAGCACCATTACCATTTGTTGCGGTTCTCAGACTAGAAGTGTTGATATCGTAACTAAAGCCCAAGGTGAACTGCTCATAGTCGAATCGAGTGCTTAGGATAAGCGCATCCATCAATTTACCCTGATTTAAACGGTTGGAGACACGTGCCCAAGCACCTAGCTGAAACGCTTGGTGGTAGCGACGGCTGTTTCCAAGTAAGAATTTGAATGAGTTACCAACATTCACCTGGAAGGAGGGGCCCTGGAAGAAGGTAACTACTCCTGGCAAAAGGCTTAAGCGCTGTGCTGCTACAAACTCGCCACCAAAGTGAGCAGTAAGCTTACCATACAAAGGAATATTTTGTTGTTGGAAAGAAACATTTGCGCGATTTAGGTGACTAAAGGCAGCTCCGAAATACAAATTATTGAATTCATCAAATACGCTGAACCAAAGCAAACCGGCTGACATGTCTACGAACATGAAACTATAGTCTTGCAAAACGCCACCGGGTAACGTACCATCAAATGTGCCACCATTATTTTGAGATGGCCATTGTAGCTGTTGGCTGTTGATGGAACGGTTGCTTACCCCGAAATCTGCACCAACTACCAAGTAGTGGGCTTTTCTGCGATAGCCCCCCATTTTTTTTGCGTAAGAACCAGAAAGGCGAGCTTGAATCGTAGCGAACTCAGATGAGCCAGCCTTGTCTCCCCAGAAAGTACCTCCAACACCAAAGTAGTCATAACGACCTACTGGCATTTTTTGATCGTACCCTACCGAGTAAGTATTGTATGCATTTTGTTTTAGAATAGATGCCCACTGATTGCGATAATTAGCTGTCAAGCGGTGGTTACAGTTCATGACACCCGTCATTGCCGGATTGAGGTTGAGCGGACTCATGTAGAACTGAGAGAAGTGAATGTCCTGGGTGCTACCGGAAAAGGCAGTTAGCAGCACCAAAGCAAGCACCGGAACAAGGCGTAGCGTAGTTTTTTTCATAAATCGGCAAACGGTAATTGTTTGAGCAATGACGAATGTAATAAGGATAAAAGAATGATGCAGATCCCTTTGCATTGGCAAAAGTAGGTTGTAATTTGTTTTTATAAAAATTTAAAGGCGAATTTTAACAGAAATACTGGGACCAGTCGTGAAATAAAAGTTGTTTACAGGGTTTTTATTCCCAAACGATGCTGGTTCTCTTAGGGTTTTTAGCCTAGATTATTGTGGATTGCTTGTTTTTCATGATTAATTGCTAATTAGTTTGGTTCCTTTTTTTCAAAAAACATTTGATCTAGGAATGCAATCCACTCTGGCATATTTTGCTTGAATGATTCATAGAAAGTAAAATATTGGCAGAGCATCACAGCTTTTGTATATAGGGAATCTTGTCCTAGAGCTGTTTTTAAGAAATCCATATTCCAGCCGCTGATAGCGTCCATTCTATCTAAAAATGCTATTTCGAGATCCTCTGGTATATTAATTTCTGGTCTTACATCCAAGTTAATTTTTGCATACAAGTATAAAGGCAAATTAAAGTAATTTTCAGGATGAAGGAATGCACTCATGACCGCTGCTGCGTTTAGTAAGATACAATTTTCTGGCAGATAACTTTCAGCAGAGTGAAAGACTGGATGCTCTGGCGATAGGAAAGGGCCGGGCATTAGGATTACCTTTTCATAGTCCTTGATCAAGAACTCTTTTTGGTTCCAGGTACAGATGACAGACTGCACGGCTACAGCGGTTTGCATATCGGGGGGTATAAGGTCTTCCGGAAGGTCTTTAGCGGTCCAGTCTGTCGCAAGTCGAGTAAGTGCCACTCGGTTGTAAAATAGGGATAGCTCTTCAGGGGAAAGTCTTTTAGCAAAAGGTGTGAATTTACGGATGGCGTGGGCTACTTCGGGCTCTAGCTGGGGTGGGTTAGACTTGTACCACCACCAATTTATTTGTGGTGAGAAGACCCAGATAAATGACAATGCTAACAAGAAGGGTGCTATCCAGACGGCTACCCCCTCAGTACCTTTCCAAGCTAGATAAAGTATTGAAAGGGTTGCCAAAAGAAATGGAATGGCAACATAATAGGCAAAAACAATGCGCATTTGTTATTGAATTAAAAAACCTTGAAAGAATTTCACGAATGTAAATAACTTCACAGTAATATATCAATAGGCTCCTGTATTATTATAGAAAAAGCACCCTTATTGGTAGTTTGATTTTGAAAATGTATACACGCATTATCTTACTTTTATTGCTATCCTTGCAAGCACTTTTATTAACTAGCCAAGGTGTAGTGGAGCAAGTGTTTATTCCGGGAACGGATCAAAGTTTTAAAATGGTCTTATTACCGGGTGGAAGGTTTTCGATGGGTAGTAGGCAATCGGAACTGGGTAGAAAGCCAAATGAGGGTTACCAAACTATAAAGTTGGATAGTTTTTGGATTGGGATGTACGAAGTTACTTTTGATGAGTTTTTTTGCTTTCAATTTATTCAATATGATTCGGACACAGCATCTACTCCGGGTTTCAAGGCAGATGCTATTTCAAGGCCTTCTCCACCCTATTTTGATTTTACTTATGGAAGGGGTAAAGCAGGAGGATACCCTGCCGCAACCATGACACAGCAAGCGGCATTACGGTATTGCCAATGGTTATCTGATAAAACGGGAATGTTTTTTAGATTACCGACAGAGGCCGAGTGGGAGTATGCCTGTCGTGCTGGTACCCAAACGGTGTTTTCTTGGGGGGACGATGAAGCGTTGGCGTCTGAATATTCATGGCTGTATAGCAATAGTTCGGGATCTTATCAGCGGGTTGGCCAAAAGAAGCCTAATTCTTGGGGGCTATATGACATGCATGGCAATGTGATGGAATGGTGTCTCGATTTTTATGTAGAAGATTATTTTAACCAAATAGACACCAGTGCCATTAACCCGGTTATTATACCTACTAAAAAACATTCAAGAACTCTTAAGGGTGGTTGTTTTGAGGATGAGGTTGATCAGTTAAGGTGTGCTGCAAGGAGAAAGAGCGAGCCGAAGTGGCAAGCAAGAGACCCACAGATTCCAAAGAGTCGATGGTGGAACCCGGATGCTCCGTTTGTAGGTTTCCGTTTAGTTCGATCCACCCAAAGTATTACCAAAGAAGAGCGAGATGCATTTTTTAACAAGGTAATAAAAGATTAAACGCATGAAAAAAACGAACAGACGCAACTTTTTAAAAACGTCGACGGTGTTAACAGGAGGAAGTATGTTAAGTAGTCTTCCTTTAGCTCAGGCGGCACAGAGTTTGGTTGATGATACAATCAAAGTAGCCTTAATTGGCTGTGGTGGAAGGGGGACCGGTGCTGCGGTTCAGGCATTGTTGAGCCATCAGCGGGTGCAGCTGGTCGCCATGGCGGATGCCTTTCGTCATCGGATTGATGATGCATATAAAAATATTACAGCAGATGATTTGAGTGATGTAATTGGAGTAGAAGGAACGGTTAAAAACCGAGTAAACGTCCCAGAGGAACATAAATACGTAGGGTTCGACGCATATAAAAAGGCTATTCGACATGCTGATGTGGTGATATTGACAACGCCGCCAGGATTTCGTCCGGAACACTTTAAAGAGGCGGTTGCCCAAAGTAAGCATGTATTTATGGAAAAGCCAGTTGCTACAGATGCTCCCGGGATTCGAAAAGTCTTAGAAGCAGCAGCTCTTGCGAAACAGAAACGACTAAATGTAGTAGTAGGATTGCAACGGCATTATCAACAGATATACAGAGAGTGGGTAGATCGGCTACAGAATGGGGTGATCGGTGAAGTTATCGCTTCTAGGGTCTATTGGAACATGGGAGGCTTGTGGGTGAAGGATAGAAAGCCTGATATGTCGGAAATGCAATATCAGATGGAAAACTGGTACTATTTTAATTGGCTTTGTGGGGATCATATTGTAGAGCAGCATGTTCACAATTTAGATGTTTCCAATTGGGTCAAGCAATCATATCCGATAAGGGCATTTGGTAGCGGAGGTAGGCAGGTGCGTGTAGGAAGTCAGTATGGTGAAATTTTTGATCACCACGTGGTTGAGTTTGAGTACGCAGATGGCTCGAGAATGTTTAGTCAGTGTAGACAGATGCCAGGAACCAAAGAAGATGTTACGGAAGGATTTCATGGTACTAACGGTGTTGCACCTTACCCTGGATTGATTCAAACCCGAAGCGGGTATTCAATTTTGAATTATGATGCAAAAAATGACCCTAATCCGTACCAAGTGGAGCACGACGAGTTGTTTGCAGCTATAGCAAAATCGGAATATAAATTCGCGGATGCCGAAAATGCTGCCAAGAGTACAATGACGGCAATTATGGGCCGTATGGCCACGTATTCTGGTCAATTAATTGAGTGGGACGCGGCTTTACAATCAGAAATTGATCTTATGCCCGTACGCTTAGACTGGGATGCATTGCCGAAGGTATTGCCTAGAGAAGATGGGATTTATCCCTGTGCAATACCCGGTGTGACAAAAGTAATTTAATTAGAGATAAGCTCCTTCGCTGTAACAAGTGCTGCATCACTAGGTGGATTGCCACTGAGCATTACAGCGATGGAGCGAACTCGTTCTTCTTCGTTGAGCGGTCGAACGTTGGTAAGTGTACGGTCCTCCTGTATCTTTTTATAGACAAAATAGTGTTTGTCTGCCTTTGCAGCGACTTGAGGTGTGTGCGTTATGCAAATTACCTGGTGTCTTCTAGATAGTTCTTTTAGAATTTGTCCCATTTTCATTGAAACATCTCCGCTGACGCCTGCGTCAATTTCGTCAAATATAAGGGTTGGTAAAGGGATAGCATCAGCAACGATACTTTTGGCACAGAGATTAAGCCTTGATAGTTCACCGCCAGAAGCGACATCCTTGATTGGGAGAAACCGGCTGCCAATATTGGTTGCAAATAAGAATTGCACGTCATCCAAGCCAGTATTGTTCAGCGTTGAGGTAGCGTTGATACTAACCTGCAGTCTGGCATGTGGCATAGAGAGCAGGGCCAACATTTCTTGTACTTTTTGTTCAAAGGAAGGAGCTACGGAGCGGCGGCGGCTACTTAATTGTTCGGCTTCCTTTTTAAGTTTGATTTCCTGTTGGGTGATGGTCTGTTCAAGGTCTGTAATAGCAGAGCTAAGATCGGTGAATCCGGATGTTTGTCGCTCCAAGTCTTCCTGTAACTGAATCAGAGCACGAACATCATTTAAAGCGTGTTTTTTTTGTAGTTTGTAGAGGGTGTTAAGCCGCTCATGAATTTCGTTGATACGTTGAGGTTCGTATTCTGTTCGCTCTGCAATCCGGTCACATTCTTTTGCAAACGCTTGAACCTCCTCTAATATTCCGTCTAGTTGTGCACTGAGGTTTAAAAGCTCTGGCGACAGCTTTTTTACTGTGTTGATGGATCGACTAAGTTCGAGTAGTTGATTTGTGATATTAACCTCTGCCTCTGCAAGAAGGTTGTAAGCCGCCCCACAAGTTCGCTTGATTCCCTCTGCATTTGTTAGTCTGTTCAATTCATTTTCAAGTAGCTCTTGTTCACCTTCTGTTAATGCTGCTTGGTATAACTCTTCTAGTTGAAACCGCATGAACTCCATTTCTTTTGCGCCATTTGCGCTTCTTGAGATCATGTCCTCTAGTCTGCGTCGATCTGCAGAGTATTGTCTATATCCTTGTTGGTAGTTTTTTAGCAGTGGACTATTATTAGCGAGTGCGTCAATCATTCTGAGTTGGAAGTTGACGCTGTGAATATCAAGGGTGTCAAACTGTTGATGGAGGTCAATCAAGCTTTCGGTGAGCCGTTGAAGCAGTTGGTTGTTGACTGGGGTGTCGTTGATAAAGGCGCGGCTCTTTCCTGCCGGCGACAACTCCCTCCGGATGACCACCTCATCATCGTAGTCAAGCTCATGAGCACTGAAGAAGCCCTTCAGATCGTAGGAGGAGACGTCAAAGAATCCTTCTACGACACACTTTTCATGTCCGTTATAAAAAATTTTGTTATCCGCACGTTCCCCCATGATTAGTCCTAAGGCACCTAGTAGGATGGATTTTCCTGCACCAGTTTCACCCGTAATAATGGTAAGATGATCAGAGCAATTAATAGTAAGCTCGTCGATCAGTGCGTAATTTCGGATAAAAAGCTTTTTTAGCATGGGTTGGATTGACTGTTTGGCAGGAAACGCTTTATAATAAAAGCCCTGCAAAAATAGGTAGAATAATAATAAAAAATCCCTGTTACATATTTACTACTGAACAGGGACAAAACAAAAAAACAAACACTATGAACAAACATTTGATAAAAATGTAGTTAATCCATTCTAAAGTGCAAATGTACGTTCTGGGGTCAAACTTTTAAAGAAACTATTCCATATTATGAAATTATCAACTTTTCTAACAATGACACTGTTCGCCGTGTCGTGCACCTCTGCTTCTGACGAAATTGAGAAGCAAGTTGCTGCGGTGAGGACAAAAGGTGGAGCGTCTAGTGCATTGGTAGATGGCATGGCTGTTTACCGAAAGAATTGTATAACCTGCCATGGAGCCGATGGAAAATTAGGCTTAAATGGTGCGAAAGATTTGTCTATATCTGTATTGCCGATACACGACCGGATACAGATTATAACCAATGGAAAAAATCTGATGACTCCTTTCAAGTCAATCTTATCAGAAGAGGAGATAAAAGCAGTGGCGGCGTATTCTCTTGGTCTGAGTAATCAAAGTGATAAATAGGGTTTTGTTTTTTCAAACCAATTTGCATTAAGGGTGGGAATTTTCAGGAGATCTTCTACCCTTTCAAATGTGCCATGTTGTTGTCTATAAGCGATAATCCACTTTGCTTGTTGAGCATTAATGTATGGATGTTGATTGAGTTGATCAAAAGAGGCAGTATTTAAGGGTACAGTAGATGGTTTTGTTTCCTTCAGATTTAATAAGGGTACAATTTTTTGGTAAACACTATCCGGTAGACCAAAGGTTTCTGCCACTTGAGAAATTTGGGTGAAGCCCCCTAGTTTTTCTTTGAAGCGCATAATTTTTCCGGCCCAGCTTCTGCCAATACCCGGTAGGGAAACCCATTGTTCGTATGTTGCGGTGTTTATTTCAATGGATTTGATTATTAGCTCCGAGGGTCTGTTAACCTCTTTGGGTGGAATATGTAAGTGGGGAAATATTTTCAAATAATCAGCATCAGTGAGCGGATATAGCTTTTTGATCTCTTCTATTCTCTTGAAAGAACCTCCTTTGGCTAGGTAATTGATCCATGCTTTTCTTGTTTGGGCGGAGATTCCAACCTGTTTAAGCTGCTCTTCCGTTGCATTATTGGGGTTAATAGGATGAATAGTAGCGGTGTCATTTGGAGTGGTAAAGGATCCTTTACTGTCTGCTTGGCTATTGTTAGACGGAAAATGGATCCATGGATAGAGCCTTAAATAGTCTGCCTCTTTTAGGTTATAGATGCGCGCGAGGTCTTCCTTTTTTTTAAAAATGCCCCCTTTTTGTCTGTATTTTATGATGCTGGATGCGGTTTTGGGCGGGATGCCGAGGTGAATGAGCTCTGATTCTGTAGCGGTGTTTGGATCAAAGAAGAAAAGACGTTCATCTTTAGCTTGAGTTGGTTGCGGGGCATCAAATACCAAAACAGGGTCATTGTATAGACTTTCCATTTCTTTAGGATGGATTATCCACTTGTACAATGAGGGCGAAAGTAATAGCAAAAACAGCACGGTTGATAGGACAAGAATGCCGAATCGTTCCGTTTTAGTAAAATAGAAATAATCTCTCAGAGAGGGTTTAATTTTCATGGTAGGAAATAAATACGGTGAATGAAGAAGAATAGGGCAAAGGTACAAGTAGGATTGGTGACTAAAAAAATAAATTTAGGTTCAGATTTTCGACCTTTGTGCCCTAAATATTCTATGGCAACTATTTTACAAATTGAAACTGCGACGGAGGTTTGCAGCATAGCGGTTAGTGTAGCTGGGAGGTTGGCATCTTTAAAAGAGGAGCCTGATTGTCGTCAGCATATTGCTTATGTAACCATGCTAACGGAAGCTTGCTTAGCTGACGCGGGCATCGCAATTGATCAGTTGGATGCCGTGGCGGTGAGTGCGGGTCCAGGTGCTTATACCTCTTTGCGAACAGGCGTCTCGACAGCAAAGGGGTTGTGTTATGCCTTGGATATTCCGCTGATTTCGGTTGATACGTTAGCAGCTTTGGCTGCAGGGGCGTTTGAATTGGGAGGGCTGCCGGATGAGGCGCTTTGTATTTCTATGGTAGATGCTAGAAGAAATGAAGTGTGGTTGTCCGCTTATAGAAGTGATTTGGACGCACTTGTGCCTGCGCAGCCGTTAATTCTGGATGACGGAGCCTTAGAGGATTGGGTTCGGAGTTTAAACCTAGGTGAGATTGAGGCAATGCTGCTTGCTGGGAACGGTCAGGATAAAATTAATAGTAGTAATTTTGGAAATAACACCTATATTCGCACTGCCAAAAACTCTTCTGCGCGCTTTTTAACGCAAATTGCTGAAAAAAAGTATAAAAACAAGGAATTTGAGCTTTTGGCGGCCTTTGAGCCATTTTATATGAAACCGCCTAATATTACTCAGCCGGCGAAGATTAATCCTTAAAGTGTTCACTTGTTTATTTAATCTTACTTGTTTTTTTGCCTCCGGTACTTGTTGTTTAGACAGTAAAGCGTTACATGGCAGATGTTTCGATTCATCGCCTGGTTTTACTGTTCAGGTTGTATTTAAAATCCAAATTTTATGGCAAAGTCAAAAAACGAAACGTCTCAATCGGCACAAGATCAAAATTTCCCAATTGATTATAGTGAATTACGAAAAGCTGTACTTGTTCTTCGTGCTTTGAACCATAAGTTACGGCAGAAAATGCTGGAGCTTATCGATCAAGGAGCTCGCCTAACGGTTTCTGAAATTTATATTAAGCTTCGCATCGAGCAGAGTGTAGCTAGCCAGCACCTTGCGATTCTTCGGCGCGCGGGGGTAGTTAAAACGGAGCGAAGCGGAAAGTTTATTTATTATTCTATTGACAAACAGCGCATCAAGCAGATATCATCCTTGGCTGCTGAGTTGGTTGCTTAAGGTCGGTTCCCATTTTAGATTGAAACGTGAATAGCTGTGGCTGTGGCTATAATATTTTAGATGGCTCTTCAATATTATAGTTCAACTATGTAATTTTACCCAGGTATAAACACGAATGGATGAAACTACTAAAAAAAGCCACCTTTTCTGCGTTATTAATTTTACCTGTTTTTTCTATACATAGCCCGGGTAAAGAACGTGCCCCAAAAGATCCAATTGCTGTGATTGCAGCATATCCGAAGGATTTTTTTATCTCTCCGGTCGATAATCCTTTATTGGTTTCTGGGACATTTGGCGAGCTTAGGAACAACCATTTTCATGCTGGTTTGGATTTAAAGAGTAAAACGGGGGGCGTTGGTCAAGCGGTCTATGCTGCTGCTGCGGGTTATATTGATCAGATAAAGGTTCAAAGCAGTGGGTATGGTAATGTGTTGTACATCAAGCATTCGAATGGTTATTCCACAGTCTATGCCCATTTGGATAAGTTTAGTCCCCATTTAGCCAGTTTGGTAAAAGAAGTCCAGTATAAACGGGAGAAATTTGAGGTAACGATTGATCTACCCAAAGACAAGTACCCGGTCCGAAAAGGAGAGGAGATAGGAAAAATGGGAAACTCGGGTGGAAGCACTGGTCCACACCTACACTTTGAGATTAGGGCCGCTGGTAAGGCTATTAACCCTCTATTGTTTGGAATCCCTGTTGGGGACAACCGCCCTCCAGAGGTGCGGGATATGAAATTGTATATATTGAATGAGCGTCGTGAGGTGACAAGTTCTTTACCCTTGCCGATAGAAAGACGAAAAGAAGGTGTTTATGGCTTGAAGGGTGGTCTAGAGGAAAAGCGGATCGGTGCATGGAGAATTGGTTTGGGGATTAAAGTATATGATAAAAGTAATGCAACGAGTAACAATAATGGGGTATATGCATTAAGTGTTTTTGCTAATGGGCAATTAGTATATGGTTGGACGGCAGAGGACTTTCACTTTGAGGAAACTAGGTATTTAAACGCGCACTGTGATTATTCAGCACAAAAGAAATTTGGCGCCTGGTTTCATCGGTTGTTTGTGCTTCCAGGTGACAAATTAACCATGTATGAACGTACGGAGAAAATGGGCTCAATGTCGCTTAGCGCCACTCAGCCAACCGAAGTGACGGTTGTTGCAATGGACGCTGCAGGAAATAAATCAAATGTTCAATTTACTTTATTTAGAGATACCAATATGCTACAACTAGATCCAGTGGCGTATCAATATCTGTTTCCTATTGAGCAGGAGAACAACCTTCAGTTAGCGGAGTTTAACTTGTCCATGCCCAAGGGGTCTTTATATGAGGATTTAAAGTTGAAATATTATTCAGAATTAAGCAACAGAGCAGATGTTTATTCTTCTCTGCATCGGCTTCACGAATATACTACCCCGGTGCATCGATTCTTTGATGTTGGCATTTTACCAACAACGCTTTCTACAGAGCTTCGCAAAAAGGCTTTTGTTGCTCGAGTTGGAGGGAAACGACCCGATAACTGTGGAGGGATTTGGAAAGATGGCTTTTTAACAACACAAGTTCGCTCGTTTGGAACCTACTGTATTATGGTTGATGAAACAGCCCCTACCATATCAGCAGTGGTATTTGATTCCGACATGCGCAACAAGGCTGCCATGTCCTTTCGTATCACAGATAATGTCGATGTAACAGATAAGGCAGACGCACTTAATTGGAGAGGAACCATTGACGGTAAATGGGTTTTATTTGAGTATGATAAAAAGCGAGATCGGCTAACGCATTGGTTTGACAACCAATTAAAACCGGGTATTCACACATTATCGTTGGAGGCAACAGATGATCGTGGTAACAGATCTGTTTTTGAGCGTTCTTTCAAGCGCTAGTGACGACATTTACCCCCTGTTTGCATCCTAGTATACAGTAGGATCTTGTTTGTTTTTTCCAAAAAAGAGAACTTGTTCTTTTCCCTGGTACTCCATTTTTACCTTCAAGGAATCGGACGACTGATAAATAATCTTTATTAATTTTTGTGTTGCTTTTGTGTTGGTTGTATCCGTTAAGGACAGGTAGTTTACCGTGGGCTCCCAGTGTCCGGCTTCAGAGTATAGACCGATGGATTTAAAGTGGTATTTATTTGAAGACCAGAGCCTAAGTTGCACGGAGTCAAGAGGAATCTCAATTGATTTTCCATTTTCAGAGAAGGCCAAGGCTTGCCAGTTACCACAAATTTCTTGTTCATCAAGAGAGCAAGCGGTGGTGTTAACTAAAAACAACAGAAAAAAAAAGCGGCGAATCATGGTACTCATGTTTTGATTGTTTCACAAAATTAAGTGAAGCACGCACTTTTACCTAAGGAAACGCTGATATTTAAGGAATTTTCCTTTTGTGCCTGCATAATTTCGTTGGTTTAGCGTTTCTTTGTCTCGGCTTACATGAATATCTACCAAAAAAAAACATATTGGAAGTGGTACTTGGCTGCTGCTGCGGTCTTTATAGTCAGTATTACTCTTTGGTACACCAAAAGTCTAGCAGATAGGCTTTCGGCAAGAGAAGATCAACAAGCGCAGCAATTTGCTGAGGCATTGCGTAATCTTGCAAAGACCAGTATGGATGAAGGGCAGCAAGGTTGTGAGTGTGACGTGGAGTTACATCGATTAGTTATTACACAGAACACTACGGTTCCAGCTGTACTATTGGATGAGGGCTGGAACATTATAGAATACCGCAACATTGGAGATCCATCTAGTGTCTTGGATACTAGTTTAATAAGAAAAGAACTTGGGCGGATGGCTGCGGTGTGGAGTGATACTATTGAGGTTTCTGTTCCACCGTTTTTCAGAAATTATTTAGTTTACTCTAGGTCTAATTTGCTGACCTGGTTAAGGTGGTACCCATACATTCAGCTCCTTTTAATAGGCGCGTTCATTTCTGTTGGGTATATTGGATTTAGTGCTTCTCGAAAAGCACAAGAAAATAGGGTTTGGTTAGGGATGGCAAAGGAGACAGCTCACCAGCTTGGAACCCCTATTACAGCAATTATGGGTTGGATAGAGGCGATTAGAGCAACTAATGAAACGGATGCAACTACGCTTGAAATGCTGGATGAGTTAAATAAGGATGTGATAAGGCTTGAATTAGTATCGGATCGATTTTCCAAGATTGGTTCACAACCCGAGCTGACGCCTGAGAATCTTTATTTAGCCTTGGAGCGAAATCGAGAGTACATGCAGCGTCGTTCCCCTAGAAAAGTGACCTATCATTTTCCCAATCCAGCTCAAGAACCTGCTATTCATGTATTGACCAACGCGCACTTATTTGACTGGGTAATCGAGAACCTAATTCGAAATTCAATTGATGCAATGGAGAGCGGTGTCGGTGAAATCAGAGCAGATGTGATGCAAGACGGTAAGTACGCAATTATCGAAATAACGGATTCAGGAAAAGGGATTCCGATTGGAAAGCACAAGACTATTTTCAAGCCGGGCTATTCAACTAAGACACGCGGTTGGGGTCTTGGTTTATCTCTTTCAAAGCGCATCGTTGAGCAATACCATAATGGGAAGATTGCGGTAAAGCGTTCTGAGCCAGGTAAAGGCGCTACCTTTTCAATTCGTTTACCGTTGGCCCCAGAGAAAGTATAGCATACCGATAAAATAAGTTAGAAAAATCATGATCTTAATTACTGGGGCGAATGGTCAATTAGGCCAGTGTTTTAGGCAGCTTGCTGAAGAGAGGGGTGTAAGAAATATTCTTTTTTGTGATTCCTCTACGTTGGATATCTCTGATGGAAAAGCCGTTCATTCGTTATTTAGGAGACACTCCATTCGTTGGTGTGTTAATTGCGCTGCTTATACTTTGGTTGACAAAGCAGAGCTGGAGGTATCGGCAGCGTATCGAGTCAATGTTAAGGGCGTCAAGAATCTTGCTAAAGCATGTGCTCAAAACAATGCGGGACTTGTCCACTTTTCAACGGATTATGTCTATCAGACACAACAGAACAGACCGTACGAAGAGACGGACAAAACACGTCCTGTAGGGGTATATGCAAAAACCAAATTAGCGGGAGAACGTGCTGCATTGAAAATGAATCCTTTGGGTACGATGGTTATCAGGACCTCTTGGGTTTACGCAGCACATGGACACAATTTTGTTAACACCATGTTGCGTCTTGGGTTGGAAAAAAAAGAAGTTGGGGTAGTTTTTGACCAAATTGGTACTCCCACCTACGCACCGGACCTTGCTTTAGCTGTTTGGGAGCTATTAGAACGGGCAAATAGGGAGGTTGAGTTGAAACAACAAATGGCGGGTATCTGGCACTATTCTAATGAAGGTGTTGCTAGTTGGTATGATTTTGCAGTTGCAATAATGGAGCTGGGAGGAAGAACTTGTGTAGTCAAGCCTATTGAAAGCCGTCAATACCCCACTCCAGCATCCCGACCATTTTTTAGTGTATTAAATAAGAGAAAGATAAAGGAGGCCTTTGGTATTGCTATTCCACATTGGCGAACCAGTCTTCAGCGGTGTCTGGAGATAAAAAGAGACAAATCGATTTAAATTTATTTGTAAAAAAACAAAACAAAATGTAGCAAATGCGTAACTTTGCTAGATGGACGTATATGTAATTGTTGCAATGGGATTCGTGGGTATAGTCCTCGTATTGTATTATTTTCGAGGATTGGCACCAGTATCAAAAGAAGAGATGGTTCCAAAGGTGCTCTATGATCAAGTATTGTTTCAGCAAGCACAGTTGAAGTCGGATTTAGTGGTTTGTGAGCAGAAAATTCGGGACTTGTTAATACAACTTGCTACTCGTGATCAGCAGATTATACACTTGAAAACCCATCAAGAGGAAGCCGCACAGGCAGAGGTGCGTTTAAAGGCTTCTTTTGAGAACTTGGCAAATCGACTTTTGGACCAAAAAGGGGAACAAATAACAAGGCTCAATGCCCAGCAACTTCAGTTGATTCTTCAGCCATTGCGTGAAAAAATCAAGGATTTTGAGGAGCATGTTGACCGTAAATTCACAGAAGAGACCCGTGAAAAATCATCTCTTAAAAAGGAAATAGAGCAATTGAGAGATATGAATCTCCAACTTAGCCAGGATGCCCATAACTTGACCAACGCATTAAAAGGGCAAAGTAAAGTTCAAGGAGATTGGGGTGAGTTCCAGCTAGAGGTACTATTGGAAAAGGCTGGTTTACAGCGCGGGGTACATTTTATTGTTCAGTCAAGCTTCCGAGATGATGAGGGATCTCTGAAGCGCCCGGATTTTATAATTCACCTGCCAGATGATAAGCATCTTATCGTTGATTCTAAGGTCTCCCTAACTGCATTTGAACGTTATTACAACGATCCGGATACTGGTCAAAAAGACAAACACCTTAAGGCACATATAGATAGTATTAGGGCCCATGTAGAGGATTTAAGTAATAAAAATTATCAGTCTTTATCGGGTATACACTCACCGGATTACCTTTTGATGTTTATCCCATTGGATGCTGCGTTGACTACAGCGACGCATGCAGACCCCAAGTTGTTTACAGATGCGTTGGATAGAAATATTGTTTTAGTAACGTCTGGCAGCCTACTAGCAACCATGCGTACCGTTTCGCACTTATGGCGTCAGGAGAAGCAAAGTAAATCAGTACAAGAAATAGCGCGACAAAGTGGTTTGCTTTATGATAAATTCGTAGCTTTTGTTGAGGATTTACGTTCAATTGGTACGAGATTGGATCAAGCACGGCAGTCGTATGATGATGCTATGAATAAATTGTCGTCTGCAAGCCGGCCAGGGGATACGTTAATTGGGAAGGCGGAACGAATTCGGGAATTAGGAGCTAAAAACACGAAGAGCCTGCCACTAGACTTATAGTTTTTACCACTGATTAATGAAGAGAGTTGCTAGTACTTGTACGCTAAATAGAACTACCAGAACAGTTATGGTTGTTTTTTTAAAGAAATAGAGGCCATAAACAACAAAGCGGTCCCAAGCAGGAAAGGCTAGTAATAAAATAGTGACCCATAAGGGTAGAAGTAAGAAGTCGGATAAATGCGGAAGGCCATTTAACCAAGTCAAGTACAGAATAATGCCTAGAATCAGCGCTTTTTTTTCAGGCAGGTAAAGATCCGTTTTTTTGGCGAGTGGTGCAAGGAGAGGCAAAGCCACCGAAAAATGTGGATTAATGAGGACTAGCGCAGTAAAGAATAGGTTAGGTATTGGGTAGTTCAACAGGGTGTTGTAAGACTCAAGGTAATGATTAATCGACCATCCTTGGCGGTAGATCATTAAAGCCCCCAATATACCGAGTGTAGATAGGCAAGAAAACATTATAAATTTATTCAACCTTTTACTGTTCAAATTTGATATTGGCAGGACAAGAAGTGGAAGCAACAGTAAAGCAAGACCGGATAACATTAAAATACCTACTGAAGTAATTATAACTGCTACAATTACACGTTTAGCGTCCTGTTTCTCAGCGGCTTCAATACTTTGCCGAGTGGCAAACATCAATAGAGCTAGGGCTACAGTAAGACTGCGATCATGGTAAACGGATAAGGAGTATATTGGGGCGCTAACCATAAATCCAGCATATAACAACTTACTGTTCAAATGAGCACCTGGTGTCAAAAGTTGAATGCAGCGTATGAAATAAAAAAAGGTTAATCCTGCTGAAATGGAGGTTAGTAATAGAGCACAAACTGCATGGTTTTTGAAAAAATGAACATAATGTTCATTTAACCAGCTGGTGGTGGGCGGAAATACTCCACCGATAGTATTAAAGCCTTCCGATAAATGCAGGCTATCTGACGAATAGCTATATCGCCCAGTGATGATACCAATCAATAGAAAGGCGACACTTACCGTTAGGGCTAGTACGAAAGTCAATGAATGTCTCATTCTAAATTAAGAACACTCCGTTTTGGTAGATTGTGACGTTATCAGCAGAAATTATACCCCCTTTTGTCATATCTGTAATCATGTCCCAGTGAACTGATGATTGATTTTTTCCACCCGTTTGGAGGTAGCTTTGACCAATTGCTAGGTGGACAGAGCCTCCTATCTTTTCATCAAATAAAATATTTTTAGTCATTTTTTGGATGCCATAATTAGTTCCGATGGCTGCTTCACCAAAGCGACGAGTTCCTGGCAGTTCAAAAATTTGATTTAGGAAAGAAAGCCCTCTTTTAGCTTCCCACCTTTCAATCCAGCCGTTTTTTACCCACAGTGTAACCTCTTCGACTTCATGTCCCTGGTAGATACATGGATAAGAAAAATGAACTACACCATTTACGCTATCCTCAACTGGGCTTGTATATACTTCTCCAGAGGGCATGTTGGTTTGGCCGTCAGAATTAATCCATTTTCTCCCTTCGCAAGAGAAGGTAAGATCGGTACCTTGTTCGGTTAAGTATCGAATCATTTTAGCGTTATTGAGGTAGTTAACGATTCTTTGTTGATTTTCACGGACTTGAATCCAGGCTTCTTGGGGGTTGGGTTCAAATAATTTACAAGCAGAAAATACAAAGTGCTCGTATTCACTCAGCGACATACCCGCTTCTTGAGCGGAGGCATCTGTTGGCCACTGGCACAAATTTCGCCGTAAGCGGCGGTCCGCGGTTCTTTCGAAATAGTATTGATTTTGTTTTTCAAGGGCTTTTTGCCTCTTTTTTTGTCGTTCAGCAGGAGCATTTTGCATTTCTTTAAGGTTGAAAGGCGCTCTTATTGCTAGGTAGCAGTCGAAGGTTTCCATAGCAATATTGCTGAGTAGTCCTGGTGTGTTTAGTGCTTGCTCGCTTGCGTGTTTAAGAAAAAGGCGTTCTCGTTCACGAAAAGCCATATCTATTTCCACTAAGGCGGCACCGGCTTGTAATGCTGCTTGATAAAACGTACTAACGAGGGGTTCTGCCAGTGTTGTAGTACTTACAAATACGCGGTCACCTGGGCGTATTTCGAGGCAGTAGTTGGCTAACAAGCTTGCATATTTATGTATTAGTTGCATAATTATAGTGTTTATTGAAAAGTATATTTAGAAGGATTAGATCTGTTATCTAGTGTTGTGTTGTGTGAGTATTGAATCGAACAGAGATGGATGTGTTTATTGCGCCGTTCATATGATAATTAGTTGAGGTGAAAATTGGCTCCCGGCTATAGAAGCCACGTAATTCTAGCCTCCAGAGGGCCAAATCGGTAATTTCCCAGTCGATATTTGTTGATAATCCAGTTGTATGAAAGCCGTTTGGTGTTAAGGTTTTTACAATCACCTGTGATTTATCAGAGTATAGTTCTCCTCTTAAAGAAATGGCCCACTTTTTCTTTGGTATATATTTAATAATAACAACTGGTGCATACCAGAAATGATAGGAAGTACTACGTTTAGCAGTTTGCTCGGCACCAATGTCAATACCAGAAGTTAGGTACATTTTATTTCTTATGCGTAATTGGCTATAAAAATTATGAAAGTAGCGCATTTTCCTAGAGGCACTTGGGTAATCATTTCCGACAAAGGAGCTGCTGTTAAATACAAGATCTTCGGATGGTTGGTAGGTAAGTTGGTGGCCTAAGGCAGGAGTATAACTACCCGGTGGCCGGCTAATCCGTTGCCATCCATTTAGAAGAAGTATCTTTGTAATCCACTTTTGGTTTTGGCTTGTATAGGTCATTTTAATTCCGGATTCAAAGTAGGGAGAGTTGTCCGCAGCGATGCTTCTAGTCAAGTTCCAGCAATCTTTTCCGACAGCACTTTCAAAACCTATGTGAGAGGGGAATACCCCTACATCCATCCAGAGCTCCTTGCTTCGCAGTAGTTTTATTCCTACTGCTGCCTCCATTATATTTTTTAATAATCCGGGTTCATTAATCATATTTGCATTGGCATAGGTTCCTGCCATAAAGGCTAGGCTTGCTCGGGTATTGGAGTCCACATAAGAGACTTTTAGATACGCTAAATTAATGTTGACCTCATTCTGTTTGTTGTATGAATAAAGGAAGTTGGGTCGTTGGCCTGATGTTGGTTGACTAAGATCAACGATGAGGTAGGGTTCTAAATAGCCTTCAAAAGAAGTGGAAGGTACCAGGTTTTGACTAATTATCCGATTAGTTATAGTCAAGTATATGAATAGTAAAATGATTAAACGCATGATGACTTTACGAATAAAAAAACAGCATGATAATTGACACATAAAAGTAAGGTAAATTTGCAAAGCACTGTTTGGCCACTATAAAAAACGGGTGATTAGGGTTCTCTGGTAGTTTTGGGCGTGTTTTCTTTATATGAGTAATAGATACCTCTTTATCTTTACGGACGATCTATTAAGTGGCTTTTTACCTGTTTATCATTTAGGCTTTAGTTATGGAACAGTATGGAAAAATTTTGGTCTTCGCAATGCCGTTATTTTTGGTAATGGTCTTGTTTGAGCGTTGGTATGGATGGAAAAGGGGTAAAGATACCTATCAGAGTATGGATATGATTGCCAGTTTAAGTTCTGGAATAACAAATGTGGTGAAAGATGTATTGGGGCTAAGTGTGTCATTAATCGCGTATGGTTGGTTGGTAGATCGAGTGTCCATTTTTCATGTGGATTCATCCGTTTTGACCTATTGCATTGCTTTTGTAGCTTTTGATTTCTCCGGTTATTGGGTTCACCGTTTAAGTCACGAGGTGAATTTTTTTTGGAATAAGCATGCCATCCATCATAGTAGTGAATCCTTTAATTTGGCTTGTGCTCTTCGGCAGAGTGTTTCTTCTTTTGTTAATTTATTTACTGTTTTTTTACTTCCTGCAGCGCTTTTAGGGGTTCCAGAGTCGGTGATGGGTGTAGTTGCTCCCATTCATTTGTTTGCACAATTTTGGTATCATACCCAGCATATTAATCGTATGGGCTGGTTGGAATATATATTGGTTACACCATCGCACCACAGGGTTCACCATGCTATCAATCCGGAGTATACGGATAAGAACCATGGTCAGATATTTATTTTTTGGGATAAGCTATTTGGCACTTTTCAGGAGGAGCTGGCCTCTGTTCCTCCTGTGTACGGCATAACCCGACCTGCCAGAACCTGGAATCCGATAAAGATCAATTTTCAACATTTACTGTTGTTGGTAAAAGATGCTTGGCGGACGGCAAGTTGGTCGGACAAGTTGCGAATTTGGTTTATGCCAACGGGGTGGCGTCCGGAAGATGTTTCGAATCGTTACCCGGTTGCCAAAATTGAAGATCCGTATAATTTTGAGGCATACAGCACAGAGTTGGATATCCGATCAAAGACTTGGGCTCATATTCAACTCATTTGGGTGTTTTTAATTACGCTTTATTTTTTCAGTAATCTGGTAGAGATTGGTGTTCCCGCCATTTTCGTGTATGGAATTTTTATTTTTATATCGATATACTCCTATACTGAACAAATGGATTTGAATCCGCATGGGTGGTTAATGGAGCTTTTCAAAAACAGTGTAGGTTTGCTGATTTTAATTACAACAGGGGATTGGTTTTATTTATCAAATGTATTTTGGTTTGGACCGTATATGGTTGGTTTCTATTTGATTGGCTCTACCATTATTTCTTGGCATTTAAGAAGTAAAGTTTATTCTGAGGGCGTTTCGGTTGGGCAAGAGGCTTAGTTTGGGATTAATTATTGTTTTGAGACATTATATAGGAACTTTTTTAATGATGACATTATTCGCCTTGAGTCCTGAAGCTGTGATTTGGCGTTGATAGTCCTCTGCCATGAATTTTGCAATTTTGTCTGAGTATTGGTTAAAGTCAAGGCGCACGACCCATCCTGGTTCACCTAAGCAAGTACTGTTAAATGCGTCTGCTTTAAAGCCCTTGTTTTGCAGTTCGGTGACACGTTTATTGGCCGCGGAAGCAGAGTTAAACTTGCTATCTTGCAAATACCAGCCCCCACTTTGTTTTATTTGTTGGCAAAATTCAGTAGCGGTGGAGTTGCTCTGAGCGGAGGAGGGTGGCTCATTTTGGGGAGCCGTTATTGTTTGTGGTTCCTGTTTGGGAAGTCCTTTTTCTCCAGTTGAGTATGTTTTTCCGTACGTGATTGGCTTTTCGGTTTCGTTCAATACAAAGCCATCTTTGTGTTCGGGTGAGTTGCTATTGATATTTTCTGGCTGATAAATTTGAGTTGGCTTTTCTGCATAAACGACCTCTTTTTTGCTGTCTGCATGGTAATAAAGGGCTCCAATAATGAGGATTAATAAAAGAGCGACTACTTTTTGGGTTCGGTATGATTTTGAAAATTGAGTAAGCATAATGGAAGAGGGATTTACATTTTTGCTAAGCGCTTTGAAAAGAGGAGATAATAGACATTGATTAACAACTGTGGTTAGTCTAGCAATAGGGGTAGACAGGGGCGTTTGATAGGCTGCTGCCGCTTTTGCATTCGAGGATAAAGACTGATAGAGGTCGGTGTCCGTTATCCAGTTAACCATTTTCCGATTTTTATGAATTGGACCTAAACTGGATGGAGCGTTTATTAGCCGTACTGGTTGGTCTGAGTATACGATTGCAAGACCGATACCATTATAGATGCATTGATCTTTCAGCTCCAACAGATATGGATGTAAAGGGGAGGGAAATACATCTTCGGCGAGAGCAATCCATTGGTCATCTGCGAAGTATTGTTTAAATTGCTCGATGGCGTAAATAGATCTATACTTTTTCTTGTTTTCGGCTAGGAAGTACCAGGTGAAAAATCCGATTAAGATAAGCCCGCCGGTTAGCCCTGTTTTAGCGGCAAGGGTTAGACCAGCTAGCCAAACGGGGTTTGCAATAGACAGGATAGAGAGTAAAAAAGCGGTTAGTAACAGGCCACTAGTGATGCAATCCCATAGAAATAACGTACGGTTTTGGGTAAATGTGACTTCCTGTATAGATTCTTTAGAAGATGCCTCAAAGGTGCAAGTGAATGTGCTGTTGTCTTGTTTTTGAAATTGGAGTAATCCATCTGCTATATATCCATCTCTGGATACGTTATTTAAGGAGGATTTTGCGGTTAATGGGTTGTATTCATATCGAAATCGATAGAATTCGCGCAAAAAAGGCAGAAAGGCGGATTTTACATCGTTTTCGTTAAGAATTGCCATGCTAGATAAGGGTCAAATGGACTTAGTAAAAATAATCAGGAGGGAGCTGTTTTGACATTATTGGGTATCATGTATTCAGTACTGAATCGGGTTCTGAGGTTGAGCGAATTGTAAAGGTGGTTTTTGGGGTTTTGAATGGAGAAAGTTTATTTTATTCTTGAGTTAATAAGTTGGAGCAGTGCTGCCTCTTCCTTGTCAGCGATATCTGCAAGTATTTGACATTCTGTTAGAATGGTTTCTGCGAAGCTTTTATCCTCTAATCCTGTTATATTTATTTTTACATTCAGGAGCGCGCCATGAATGGCTGCTCGGATGCAAAGGGCTCCGACGCCGGCATCTGTGATTGAATTAGGGTTGCCTGACTCTACCATTTGCCTGACTAGTGGCATTGTTTCTGCGGCTAATCGGAGTACTTTTGCGGGCACTTCAATTGCTATTTTTGTTGCATCTTGTATTGCCTTTTTTCTCGCTGTTTTTTCTTCTGTTGAAGAGTTGGGAAGAGAAAATGCTGCCATAATTGCATTGAATGCGGCAGTATCCTCATCTACGGCCTTTAGCAAAGCGTCTTTTAGATATTGTCCACGCTCAGCAGCAGCACTAAATGTTTTCCACTGGTCATCCCAGCCGCGCTTATGGCTACTTAAATTAGCAACCATCGTTACTAAAGAAGCGCCGAGCGCAGCTACGTAGGCACTAATTGAACCTCCTCCTGGAGCGGGGCTTTCGGAGGCAGTTTCATTGGCGAAGGCTCTAAGGTCCTTAGACACTAAGGGCCCCAATTTTCCTCCGTTTTTAGAGGCGATATTGTATTCAATAATTTTTTTATTCGGGTCAAATGGAGATAGCTCATCAAGTCCCATGCTTTTAATAGCTATCTTAATAATTTCTTCCTCATTAACACCTAAGCTTCTTTTTTGCTTATTTAAAAAGTGCTTTCCAGCTTCGAGGAGAACATTTAGTGGAACCAACCCAACTAGTTCAGACCCAGTGACCCGCATTCCGCGTTGTTCTGCACTTTTGCAGCAAGCTTCGAATGCTTCTTGCAGAGAGGTTTGGGAGGTGTCTGTAATATTCATAGACACCTGAGCGATCCCATACTCTTCAATAAACCAGCCAATTCCTTTAACGCCTTTTAGCCAGCCAGCCTGTCGAATAGGTTCGCCTGTTTCATCTTTCATTGGTTTGCCAGTGAGTGGGTCGTTGACTACCCTACCCTTTTCTCTAATATCAAATGCAACGGAATTTGCTCTTCTGACAGAGGTAGTATTTAGGTTGACATTATAAGCGATAAGGAAGTCACGTGCTCCGATTACCGTTGCTCCACTTTTGGCATTAAAGGTTGCTGGCCCGAAATCAGGCTTCCATATTGGTTGGATAATTTTTTCGGGGAGCCCTTCGTACTCTCCTGCTCGAATAGTTGCAAGGTTTTTTCTTTCAGGGGTAGAGGCTGCAGCTTCGTAGAGATAGGTTGGTAGATTTAGTTCTTCCCCTACACGTTTTGCTAGCTTGATGGCCCAGTCCGCCGTTTCCTCCATTGTTATACCTGAGACCGGAACCAGTGGGCATACATCGGTAGCTCCCATTCTTGGATGCTCTCCTTTGTGCTGACGCATATCAATCAGGTCACAAGCCTTTTTAATTGCTAAAAACGCTGCTTCTACAACGGCTGCTGGTTCACCGACAAAGGTTACCACGGTTCTGTTTGTAGCCTTTCCAGGATCTACATCCAATAAGTGTACACCGTCGACGCTTTCAATAGCATCCGTGATCTGTCGGATTATGGTCATATCTTGACCTTCCGAAAAGTTTGGAACACATTCAATTAATTGCATGGTGCGAAGATATGGAATGCACAAGTTTACAAGGTGGGTGGATGGTTTAGAAAAAATATATTTCTATAGAATTGGGGTAAAAAACGACAGCCCAACAGGGTTTTAGGCTGTTGGGCTGTGTAGTTGTTCTAGTAACTAAGTCAGTGGTTAGCCTTTTCCTCCGCCCGGAGGCTGGGTACTTAAACGGCTTTGAAGTTCAGTTGCAGTTTGATTGGTTGGATCCAGACTCAAGAGCAAGCTGATATTTTCTTTTGCTTTTTCATCTTCTTTTCTAATGAAATGGTAGAAGACAGTATACTCGAGCGCCGTGATGAGGTCTTTTTTGTTTTTAGCAGTATCTGCCTTGGCAATTTCTACGAATTTACTGAAGAAAGGAAATGCCTTTCCGAACGAAGCGACTGCTGCTGCGGAGGTATCTACTGTAATATCAACATCTAGTCGAGCGGCTGCTTTTCCTGCCCACAACCAGCCAATACCAGCATTAGGCATAAGCTGTGTGACTTTCTCGAAAGAGGACAATGCATTTTGGTACCGAAGTGAGTCTTCTTTACAATAGAATTGGCAGATGCCAAGGCGGTAGATATCGATCGCTTTTGCGTCAGTCTTAAGAGAATCTAACCAAATTCCATAGCAATTAGCTGCATTACAATAGTCTTTACTAGTATAGTAGAGGTTTCCAATTTCTTGGTACAGTCCCCACTCTGCAGTATCTCTATTTATTGCTTTACGAAGGTAGGAGATGGCGGTGGTAGTATCTTGCTTTGCTTTAAGTTGAAGTCGTCCTTGGTAGACATAATCGCTAGCAACAATTTTTTCGGGTTCAACCATTTTGAAGTACTCATCCATGATGGCCTGCCCTTTTGAATAGTCGCCATTTTCATAATAGCTGTAACCTAGTAGGCGTCGGAGATAGTTCTTTGAGCCATCTTTGGCGATGATTTTTTCCACCATTTCTGTGCATGCCTGGTAATCTTTCACTAGAAAAAGGGTATTTGCATACTGCATTTCATCTTCGATTACCAAGTCCGCACCTTTTTCAAGAAGTGTGCTGTATGCTTCTTTCGCCTGCTCCCACTTTCTAGTGAAATAGTAATGGTCTGCAATTGCCCGAAGAGCGGGGGTGTAAGAGTTATCGAGAGAGATGGCGGACTCCATGTTTTGGACAAAGCGGTCATTGAGTTTGCCGGCTTTGTACACGGTGCCTAACATATAAAAAGGAAGTGGGCTTTTGGGTTTGAAATTGGAGGCATATTCAAACTGTCGAGCGGCTTCTCCTCCATTTCCCTGTTCTCTGTAGGCGTATCCGCAGTTCATAAGCGTTTCGAAATCTTTAGGATTGATATCAATGGCTTGTTTGAAGAGATCTACGGCTTTACTGAGGTTAGGTTTGCGGTCGTTGGGAGCGGTATAAAAAAGGTATGACTCACCATGTTGGCGAATAGCAGCCATATCTTTTTTAGCTTTTTTAATGGCTTTCTGGAATTGTTCGTCGGATTCGGTGGTACGGTTTTGGAGCAAGAGTTGACGACCATTAATCATCATTGCATAGACCCCTTCTGGGTTAGCATTGAAGCCTGAATTAAGGGCTTCCAGTGCTTTTTCTTTATTTCCTTTCGCCAACCAGGCATTACTAAGTGATAACCAGGCCAACTGGTCTGCATTATTGGATTTGGTTAGGGATGAATACACATCAATTGCCTTGTCCCATTTTTCCATCATCATGGCTTCAAAACCTTGTTCATGGGTTTGGCCTATAGCTGATTGATGAAAAAGTGCAGTAACAAATAATAACTGAAGGACTCCTCTCATTAATTTTGTCATTGTTCTTAATTGATAGTTGTTGACGAAAGTTAGAAATGGCTGTTGACGCAAATTTTATACTTTTGAAGGTTATAACGGCAAAAATTTTAAAAAAACGTCATTATTAATTAAAAATTAACTAAATAACAGCTTGTACAATGGTTTTTACGGTGTTGTTATCTCCCATGGTGTAGTAGTGGAGGCAGGGTACACCTGCTGCTTTTAGCTCTTTGGATTGCTCTATACTCCATTCGACACCTATTTGACGGACCGCTTGGTCGTCTTTAGCTTTCATGATTTCGGATACAAGTGTATCCGGGAAATCAATAAAAAACTTTCTTGGGATTGCGTTCAGTTGTGATTTTTTGGTGATTGGCTTTAGTCCGGGCACGATTGGAACATTAATACCGGCCTCTCGGCAGTCGGCGACAAACTTAAAGTATTTTTTATTGTCGAAAAACATTTGGGTTACGATGTAGTGAGCACCTGCATCTACTTTTGCCTTAGTGAATTGAAGATCTGCAGCTAGGTTTGGAGATTCAAAATGTTTTTCAGGGTAGCCAGCAACGCCAATGCAGAAATCTGTGGGCTCTCCATTGGTAATGCTAGCATCTAGGTATTTTCCGTTGTTCATTTCTTCGATCTGGCGGACAAGATCAATGGCGTGGTGATGCCCGTTATCTTCTGGAACAAATCGGTCTTCAAATTGTCGGGCATCGCCTCTAAGGGCCAAAACATTATTAATTCCTAAAAAATTAAGATCAATAAGGGCGTTTTCAGTTTCTTCTATGGAAAACCCCCCACAAATTAAGTGGGGGACTGCATCCACGCCATAGCGATGCATGATAGCGGCACAGATACCTACGGTGCCAGGCCGTTTTCGGATAGCCGTTTTTTCGTAATAGCCAGACGGCCTTTTTTTGTAAAGAAATTCTTCTCGGTGATAAGTTACATCTACAAACGGTGGTTTGAACTCCATCAAGGAGTCCAGTGTATTAAAAATTGCTTGCATGCCACCACCTTTCAGGGGCGGTAATATTTCAAACGAAATGAGCGTTTCCCCTTTTGCTTTTTCAAAGTGCTCTGTAACTTTCACGATTTGTTATTGTCTTAATTAAGATGCAATGAATGCCAAAAAGGTAGGTATTCAGGTGCATTAATTGTAAATAATTTAGCTATTTTTCATTTTGATCTATCACCTCCATAACGGTCCGGAATACGGCATATTTTCCTTCGAATAATTTTTTATGCTCTGCCTGGAGCGTTGATGCGAACTCATCTAGGTATTTTTGAAGGTGTAATATGTCTTTTGTCAGGTACTGAATCGTGTATATTTCGGAATCGGTATGATCATGGCTTAGTAGGCGGCTCATACGATAAGAAAGGAACATTCCGGTGACCATTACGTCTGGTATATGCGTTTCTTTCATCCATTTGACCCACTGAGACTCAATTTCGCGGTCTATTGTGACAGTAACGTTATAAATGAGCATGAGCAGCTAGAGTAATTTAGAAAGAGGGTGCAAAAGTCGTAAAAAAGTAGAAACTCAGGCTTAGGAAACAGGATTGCATTCGATTTTTTAAATTTTTAGCCTTTACTTGACAAATAAAAGTGCCAAAGCATTCTCGTTCCAACACTCCGCCAAGGTTGCCAGTGCAATGTGCCAGAAACGAACTGCTCATGATTTGGCCTCTTTTCCAGGTTTTTTAGTCGTTTGAATGCCTCTAACATGGCAACATCTCCTCTAGGCAAGATATCTGCTCTAAGCAAGCATTCTGAAAGGAAGATATCTGCGGTCCAATCTCCTATTCCTTTCAATTTTTTTAGTTCCTGTTTAACTTGTTCGTCGGATAATTTTGCAAGGTCTTCTAATACAAGTTTTTGGCTTACAATTTGGGCGGCTAAGTTTTGTGCATATTGTATTTTTTGTCTACTAAATCCTATGTTCCTAAGTTCATCTTCGGTTAGTGCTAACAAGTTTTTTGGAGTAATTTGTTGATGGAGGAGGTTATTGAGCTTGCTGAAGGTAGCGTTGGCGGAAGCGAGGGACACCTGTTGTTCCAGTATTATATGTACTAGTGTTGAGAACGACGGTGTTCTATTCCAGAGGGGGGGATACCCGTATTTTGAAATAACCTGGGCAAGTTGTTGATCTCGTTCAGCAATATAATTTGCACCAATGATCAAATTTTCTTCGTTCAAGCATATAAGCTCTTGAGTGTTCTGGTAATTTATCATTTAGATAAAAGTGTACATTTGTGCCAAATTTTAAGATATGGCAAAGAAAATTCAGTCGAAACAAAAAGATGCTAAATCATCTGTTACGAACAACCCAAGATCGGTTGCCGTGAAATCTGGCGTTGGGAGCCCCTGGTGGATGGTTCTTTTTGCCATGGCAATAACTGCCATTTGTTATTGGCCATCTTTAAAAAATGATTTGGTGAATTGGGATGATGACCCCAACATTGTTGAGAATGTAAACCTCGCACAAGTTGGTAAACAACAAACGGTGAGGGATGTTTTACCGGCCATATTTGATTTGGAGAAAGGGAATGTGATTGGCAACTATAATCCACTTCCAATTGCCACGTTTGCGTTTGAAAAGGCGATGACAGGTGGAGAGTTTGACGCCTCTTTTATACGACAGGTTCACCTTGATAATTTGATTTTACATCTTTTGGTGGTATTGTTTTCGTTTAGGGTATTCAGCCTGTTAGGGATGGGGCCACTTGGTTCATTTGTTGGAGCGCTGTTGATGGGCATACATCCTATGCGCGTTGAATCGGTCGCTTGGGCAACAGAGAGAAAGGACGTTCTTTTTGCTTTTTTTTACTTTGCGTCACTGGAATTCTATATTCGATATGTGAAAGACCAGCAATCGTCAAGTCGTACCTGGCTGTTTGTTTTATCAATGGCGCTGGCTGTTTTTTCTTTATTTTCAAAAGTTCAGGCGGTAACATTGGTTGTTTCAATGTTAGTGGTAGATTACTGGTTAGGAAGGAAGTGGACCATGACTTGGATTTGGGAAAAAGTTCCACTGTTTATTGCGTCCTTGGCGATGGGTTTAGCAAATATCTACACCCTTAATGTCCAAGGTTCAACAAATGATGATTTGACTGGGTTTAATTTAGTTGACAGAGCATGTGTCGCAACTTGGTCGTTTAGTGTTTATCTGTATAAGCTCTTTATTTCTTACCCAATGTCCCCTTTATATCCGTACCCCAAGCCACTGCCTTGGTATATCTATGCATCTCCAGTGGTATTTATAGCTGTTTGGTATGGTGTATATAGGCTTTGGAAGGCGGATTTAAAGATTTGGGTCTTTGGATTTCTATTCTTCTTTTTGAATGTTTTGCCAGTACTACAGTTTATTGGGGCAGGACAGGGCTATTTAGCTGACCGATTTACATATGTTCCCTATTTTGGTTTGTTTGCTATAGTTGCTTGGTATTATCAGCAGCAAGAACATAAGAGGGTCGTTTGGAATGCTGCTTTGGGTTTGTTTATGGTGGCTGCTGCCTATCAGACGGTACGTCAAATTGGGGTTTGGAAAAATGGAGAAACATTGTGGACTCATGTGATGAAATATGAATACGACGAAAAGACACAAAAATATACGAATGCTTTGCCTTTTTGGAATCGTGGGCAGTACCGAAGAAAGCAAGGAGATTATGAGCGGGCGTTGAGTGATTATACGCAGGCTGTTGCGATAGATCCGAAGAATCCTGAATTGTTTAATAGTCGGGGTAAAACCTATTTTGATATGGCAGCAGGGGGTAAGCTGTCGCCTCAGAAGTCCTCGGAGTTCCTACAGAAGGCATTGGAGGATTATAACGCTGCGGTTGAGTTATCTTCTAGTAAACCACAAACACAAGCCGAGGCATACGTTAATCGTGGGGCTGCCTATGGGATGTCTGGTCAATATGAAAAAGCTTTGTCAGATCTAAATAGAGGCGTATCTATCAACCCAGATAATAAAAACGCCTATTTTAATCGGTCTATTGTCTACTTTAATAAGGGGCAATATGATGCGGCCATTGGAGACTATACGAAGTACCTTGAGTTTGCCCCGTATGATGCTAATATTTTGTACGAGCGGGGAATGCTACGTCGAGCAATGAAGAAACCTGCTGAGGCAATTCCAGATTTAACCCGTGCGATTTCGATTAAGTCCGACTTTGGACTGGCCTATTTAGAGCGTGCGCGGGCGAATGCAATGATGGGTAATAAGTCTGCAGCCCAAACAGACTATCAAAGGGCCGCCCAGTTTGGTAATAATATGCAGGAAATGGATCGGCAGTTGATGGCGCAGTGAACTTATTAAGGTTTCAATAAGTTGTTACACAGCTCTCGTGTATAATCGACGCATATTTTTTAATTATTTAGGAGCCTGTTCAAGGGTGAGATATTTATGAAAGCATATATATTGACGATTGGAGATGAGATTTTAATTGGGCAAATTGTTGACACGAATTCATCTTGGATGAGTCGAGAGTTAAATTTAAATGGGATAGAGGTAGTTGGGAAAGGAAGTGTTGGGGATAATGCTAGGGCTATTGTAGAAGGCATCGAGCAGGCGAGCGCGGTAGCGGATGTGGTGATAATGACAGGAGGTTTAGGCCCAACAAAGGATGATGTTACGAAGAAAACGCTTGCCTTCTATTTCAATTCGGAAATGGGCTTTGATGAAGGCACTTATGCACTGATTGAGCAGTATTTTAACAAAATTGGACGGGCCATTCCAGATTCGATGCGCGACCAAGCCACCCTGCCTGTTCGTGCTCGTATCTTAGTGAATAAGGTTGGTAGTGCACCTGGGATGTGGTTTGAGGAGAAGAATAAAATTTATATTTCTTTACCAGGCGTGCCCTTTGAGATGGAGTATTTAATGCGCTCTGAGGTGATACCTAGATTACTTACGTGTTTTGCAAGAAGGCCGATTGTGCATCGAACCATACTGACGGCATGTGAAGGAGAGAGTGCGATCGCTAAGCGGTTAGAGGCTTTTGAGGATAGTTTGCCTGAGCACATAAAACTTGCCTATTTACCGGGTATTGGGCAAGTCCGTTTGCGACTTACAGGTGTTTGGCATGGAACTGTTATGGAGGAGACTAGTAATCAATTGGAGAAAGAGGTGGAGCAGAAAAAAATGGAATTGGTTTCTCTTATTCCGGAAATAGTGTACGGCTTTGAAGAAGAGAGTTTGCCAGTGGTTGTAGGAAGGATATTGTTGGAGAAGGGCCTAATGCTAGGAACCGCAGAGAGTTGTACTGGTGGGTATATAGCTAGTCAGATCACGGAGGTTGCTGGGGCCTCTGCTTATTTTAATGGTTCAGCGGTTGCGTACTCCTATGAGTTAAAAGAAAAAATATTGGGTGTTCAATCTGCCACGTTGTCTACGTATGGTGCTGTGAGCGAGGAGTGTGTACGTGAGATGGCAGAGAGGGCTTTAGACGCTCTTGGAGTTGATGTGGCAATTGCTGTTTCTGGAATTGCAGGACCTGGAGGTGGCACAACAGATAAGCCGGTTGGTACAGTATGGATGGCTGTTGCTGATCGAACCAAGACCTACTCAAAGAGGGTTGTTTTTGGGAGAGATCGGGTGAAAAACATACAACTCACCTCTACCTATGCCCTAAGTATGCTGCGTCAATTTCTATTAGGTTAATCTGGGGGACACTTTTTGTTTAGAAGCTCCTTTGCACTTAGGAGTAGCGCCTGATATTTCTTTTGAGCTTGGGGGCTATCGTTTTGTTGGCAAATGGGGGCTAGGTATTCCCAGCCTTTTTCTTGTAGGATGGTTTCAACAATGCAATTACATCGGCCATTGTTACTTTGGGGATGGCTGTATCTTTCTGTTTCAATAGCAGCAAGGATGTACTTTCGGATAGTGTTTGGGTGGGGTGTCCTAAAGTCTATTATATGTACCAGTGGGTTATCCGGGAGGTAGATGGCCTCAAATGCATCCTGGTCATTAAGGCGAAATCCACTTGGTAATTGTAGTGGTTGGTTTGAGTTTGCACTTATGGATGCACTTACTTGGATTTGATGGATGGTTTGAAAGGCATAAATTATTTTAGGAGATCCTGGTGTTATATAGAATCGAGCCAAACTTATTTTTCCTGATTTACGGAGCAGAGAAAGTTGGTCTTGGGTAATGCCAGAAGGATGGGTTGAGTAGTAATTATTTTCAAACACTTTATTATTTTTTTGATGATAGTGGAAGAGTAGTAAGCCTATGACAAAGCTTATCAAGGCCACACCAAATAGCGCGAGTTGTTTATATTCGAGTTGTTGTATTCGTTTTCTTTCCTTGTTTTTGGGTGTGTTTACAACCTTGTTTACCTTGAATTTGTAATGAAAAACCCCGTTTTTTTGCTGAACAAGGTGTATTTCACATAATTCATCTTCAATGAAAAAGGAGTAAACCTCGCTTGTTTTAACGCCAAAATCTATTTGAATTATTTTTTTATCACAATAGATTGCGACATGTCCATCTGTGTTTCCATGGTAAAGCCCGACGGTATGGTTAATGCCCGAGCCATCTGCATAAATCCAGGTAGTGTGTGCCATAAGGAGAAAACGAACCGCCAAAATAAACTATTTTGATGGTGAGTTTTTATATTTTCCTTAAAAACTCTGCCAATGTGGCATCTTTTTGCTGGGGGAATGATTGTTGACAGTGGTCAAAGGCGTAACTTTGCGATCTTTAATTCAAGAACTGAACCATGCTTGGTATATTTAAAAAAATCTTTGGCACTAAACAAGATCGGGATCTGGTCAAATACCAGAACTTGGTAATTGAAATAAATCAACATTTTGATTCTTATCAGGCGCTATCCAACGATGAGCTGAGGTCAAAAACGCTTGATTTTCGGGAAAAAATTCAGTCTTACTTAAGCGATATAGATGCTGAGCTGGATCAGATTAGCCAGCAAGCATTGGCTACGGAGGACATTGGTCTGAAAGAAGACTTGTTCAAAGAAGAAGATGAGATAAAGATGCGTCGCGACAAGGCGCTTGAGGAGATATTACAAGAGATTTTACCAGAAGCTTTTGCCGTTGTAAAAGAAACCGCTCGTCGTTTTTCCTCGAATCAAGAAATTGAGGTTCAAGCGACTGATCATGATCGTTTGTTGGCATCCAAATCGGGAAAGACCTATGTACGGATAGAGGGGGATCGGGCTTTTTGGAAGAATACATGGATGGCTGCTGGAGGAGAAATTATTTGGAATATGGTTCACTATGATGTTCAACTGATTGGTGGCATGGTGCTCCACGATGGTAAGATTGCTGAAATGACCACGGGGGAGGGTAAGACGTTGGTGGCAACATTGCCAGCGTACTTGAATGGTGTTGCTGGTTCGGGGGTACATATGGTGACCGTGAATGATTACCTTGCTCGTCGTGATAGTGAATGGGTTGGGCCTATTTATGAGTTTTTATTATTAACCGTTGACTGTATTGATAAGTATCGCCCGCATTCACCTGAACGAATTGCAGCGTACCGCTGTGATATTACTTTTGGTACGAATGCGGAGTTTGGTTTTGATTACCTGCGGGATAACATGGTAATTAGTCCTGACGAGTTGGTGCAGCGTAAGCATCACTTTGCGATCGTGGATGAGGTGGATTCTGTGTTAATCGATGATGCGAGGACACCTTTAATTATTTCTGGTCCGGTTACTCGTGGAGCAGAGGATCAGGAATACTTTGACCTAAACCCTACGGTAAAGCGCTTATATGAGGAGCAGTCCAAGCTGGCGACGCAGTTTTTGAATGAGGCAAAAAAATTGTTTGCAGAGGGCAAGTTGGGAACAGATGAAGGTCAGGCTGGATTCGCATTACTTAGGGCACACCGGGCACTCCCCAAATCTCGACCGCTCATCAAGTTTCTAAGCGAAGAGGGAATGAAGGTGTTGCTGCAGAAAACGGAAGGGATTTATATGCAAGAGAACAATAAGCGGATGCCAGAGGTAGACCGTGCTTTGTTGTTTCATATTGATGAAAAAAACCGTTCTGTTGAACTTACAGACAATGGTGTTGAGTATCTTTCTAAGTTCAACAATGATCCGCTTTTCTTTATCCTTCCAGATATTGCCACTGAGTTGGTTCAAATTGACCGGGACGTAGCTTTGGATGGGCCTTCAAAGGCAGAGGCAAAGGAACGGTTGTCTCAGGATTACGGCATAAAGAGCCGTCGAATTCACGCGATCCAGCAATTGTTAAAGGCTTATGCGCTTTTTGAAAATGACAATGAGTATATTGTTACTCCAGAAGGAGAGGTTAAGATTGTAGACGAGCAGACGGGGCGTGTAATGGAAGGTCGTAGGTATTCTGATGGATTGCATCAGGCAATCGAGGCAAAAGAGAATGTAAAAATTGGAGAAATTACCCAAACGTACGCCACGATTACTCTGCAAAACTATTTCAGAATGTACCATAAGTTGGGAGGTATGACTGGAACTGCTGAGACGGAGGCAAAAGAATTATGGGACATTTATAAACTGGATGTAGTGGTGATTCCGACGAATCGTCCAATTGTTAGGAATGACCAAGAAGATTTAGTTTTTAAAACGGCACGAGAAAAATACAATGCGGTTATTGAAGAGATTAATCGCTTAAGAGCAGAAGGTCGTCCGGTACTCGTTGGAACTACTTCTGTAGAAATTTCTGAGTTGCTTTCGCGATTATTAAAACTTCGAGGGATCGACCATAATGTATTAAATGCGAAACAGCACCAGCGGGAAGCGGAGATTGTTGCAGAGGCTGGTCATCCGGGCAAGGTTACGATCGCTACGAATATGGCTGGTCGAGGAACGGATATTAAGCTTGGCCTAGGAGTTAAAGAGGCGGGTGGTTTAGCCATCATTGGTACCGAACGACACGATTCTCGTCGCGTTGATCGACAGTTAAGGGGTCGTGCGGGTCGTCAGGGAGATCCTGGATCTTCGCAGTTTTACGTTTCTTTAGAGGATCCACTCATGCGATTGTTTCAAAGTGATCGGATTGCTGGTCTGATGGATAAAATGGGGCACAAAGAGGGGGATGTCATTCAACATTCCATGGTTACCAAGTCCATAGAGCGTGCACAGGTTAAGGTTGAAGAAAACAATTTTGGGATTCGTAAGCGATTACTTGAGTACGATGACGTTATGAACATACAGCGGGAGGCAATTTATAAAAAACGCCACAATGCTTTGTTTGGAGACCGCTTGTCAGTTGATATCAATAATGCGTTTATTTCCATAACACATGAGTTGGTAGATGCGCATCGACAGAATGGCGACTTCGATTCGTTTCGAATGGACTCAATTCGAGTTGTTGGGATTGACCCTCAGTTAGATCCGATTTGGTTTAAATCAGCGCCCACTCATGAAGTGTTGGCAGCTTATCAGGCTCAGGTTTTTGAGCAATACGAACGTAAGCGCCAGTTTGTTGCGGATCGGCTACTTCCAATCATCAAGGATGTACATTCAAGAGAATCCCATCGGTATAAGCGTATTGTTGTACCCTTTACAGACGGTAGTTTGGGTTTGAATATTAGTGCAGATATGGAGATTGCTATCCAGACGGAGGGTAAGAGTATTATGCATGATGTAGAAAAAGTTGCTACATTGGCACTGATAGATGATGCTTGGAAGGAGCACTTAAGAAATGTGGATGATTTGAAAGAGTCTGTTCAAGGGGCCTCTTTTGAACAGAAGGATCCGTTGGTTATTTATAAGATGGAAGCTTATAACCTATTTGAGTCTTTGATCGGTCATATTAATGCCAATGTTACCTCCTTTTTACTCCGCGGCACCTTAGTTATGCCTTCTGAAGGAGATGCGCAACAGGCTTCGGCACCACGCCCTGAGAATAATATGCGTCGTGCACAGGCAAATCGCCTTCGCACATCTGGTGGGGGGCAAGAAATGACTGAGACACAACAAGCTGCTCAGCGCGCTGCTCAATCTGCAGGTGGTGGTAGTGCTGCCGCACGGTCACAACCAGTGGTTAAACAGGCGCTGGTCGGACGTAATGAGCCTTGTCCGTGTGGGAGTGGTAAGAAGTATAAACACTGCCATGGTGCATCCTAACTAGCTATGGGGATTACGAAACTGGAGGTAAAGGAATTTTTATTAGAGGTTCGGAATCGCCCATTCCTAGATGTGCGTTCACCTGGTGAGTACTTACAGGGGCATATTCCTGGCTCTATTTCGTTCCCACTTTTTTCAAATGAAGAGCGTGCAAAAGTTGGAACTAGATATAAACAGGTTGGTAAAGAATCTGCTTTTCTTTTGGGGCTCAAGATTGTAGGCCCAAAAATGGCTGATTTTGTGAAAAAAGCAATCAGATTAGCTCCTGATCGAAAAATCGCAGTGCACTGTTGGCGTGGAGGTCAACGAAGCGGAAGTATAGCCTGGTTGCTTCAGCAGGCCGGTTTTGAAGTGGTTGTTTTAAATGGTGGTTATAAGGCTTATCGCCAATATATACTTGATTCGCTGTCTACCATTACTTTTCAAATCAATGTTGTTGGAGGGAAGACAGGAGTGGGAAAGACAAGGGTCTTGAATGCATTAAGTGATTTAGGGGAGCAAGTACTAGACTTAGAATTTTTAGCCAATCATAAGGGCTCTGCTTTTGGGTTTATAGGGGAGCTTCCTCAGCCCACTCCCGAACAGTTTGAAAACATTTTATGGGATAATCTAGCGTCTTTGGATCTAAATAGGCGTCTTTGGGTAGAAAACGAAAGCCGAAGCATTGGTAGGGTGTATATTCCAGAAGGTTTTTGGAAACAGATGAAGTTGTCTCCTCTTTTTCACATTGAAATTCCTCAAGCGGATCGGATTAATAATTTATTGAAAGATTACGTTTTGGAGGATACTCCGGCCCTAAAAATTGCATTTGAAAAGATAGCTCCCAAGTTGGGTGGTCTTCGTTTTAAGCAGGCCTTAGAAGCACTTGACGCTGGTCATTTTTCTCAAGCTGCGGCTTTGGCTCTGGAATATTACGATAAAACATATCAACACTGTCTCGATCAGAATATTTCTCCACAGATTCGTAGATTGGATTTTAGTCATGGAGACCCGCATCAAATAGCCCTAATGTTAAGTCAATTGTAATACCAAACGGTAATTAGGAACATGAATTTACTTGAAACAATTAAAGCGTCCATCACTAATGCAATTAAGGAGCTTTACGGAGAGTCTGTGAGCGCTGAAAAAGTTCAAATTAATCCGACTCCGGTGGAGTTTACAGGGGATTATACTGTGGTTATATTTCCATTCGTAAAAATGGCAAAAAAATCTCCTGACGCTGTTGGCGCGGAGCTTGGGGCTTATTTGGTAGATCGAGTGGATGCTGTGGCTGGATTTAACGTGATAAAAGGGTTTCTTAACTTAGAAATTAGCAATGCGTGGTGGCATGTATTTTTAGGAGAGGTGGTTTCCACCCCTGATTTTGGTAAAAAGCCCAGGAATAATCGAACCGTATTATTGGAGTACTCTTCCCCTAATACCAATAAGCCCTTGCATTTAGGTCACGTTCGCAACTGTCTACTTGGCTGGTCTTGTAGCCAGATATTGGATGCTGCAGGGTATGATGTAAAGAAGGTCCAAATAATTAATGATCGTGGAGTTGCTATTTGCAAGAGTATGTTAGCCTGGCAAAAATATGGACTGGGTAGAACACCCGCATCTGAGGGGGTTAAAAGTGATCATTTTGTTGGTGATTATTATGTTTTATTTGAACAGAAGGCCAAAGAAGAGTATGAAGTGTGGCAGCAAACCAGTGTAGCAAGAGCTATTTTTGAAGAAAAACATAAGCCTGAGCAAGGTGAAAAAGAGTTTTTCAAGGAATATAAAAACCAATGGTTCAACACAGCCTCTGTACTTGGGGCAGAAGTGCGTGAGATGCTTTTGAATTGGGAGTCTGGGGACGAAGCTACATTATCACTTTGGAAGCAAATGAACAGTTGGGTATATGCTGGTTTTGATGACACGTATGAGCGGATGGGGGTTTCATTTGATAAGCTATATTATGAAAGTGATACCTATTTGTTGGGTAAGGATCTGGTAGAAGAGGGATTGGCCAAAGGCGTTTTTTATAAGAAAGAGGATGGGTCTGTGTGGATTGATCTTTCTGACGTTGGATATGATCAAAAAGTGCTATTACGGTCAGACGGAACTTCGGTTTACATTACGCAAGATATAGGGACTGCTCGAAAGCGTTACCAAGATTTCGGCGCAGAAAGTGTGATTTATACGGTTGCGGACGAGCAAAACTATCATTTTGCTGTTCTTTTTGAAGTATTAAAGCGTTTAGGAGAACCGTATGCAAATGGACTCTATCACCTTTCATACGGATTGGTAGAGCTTCCAACCGGTAGAATGAAGACAAGAGAAGGTACTGTAGTAGATGCTGATGATTTAATGGATGAAGTGATTCGAGTGGCACGGGACGAGAGTGAAAAACGAGGTGAGCTTTCTGGTATAAGTGAAGATGGTCGGGAGACTATTTTAAAACGGGTCGGTTTAGGTGCACTTAAGTTTTTTATGCTTAGAGTGAATCCTCGAAAGAAAATGATCTTTAACCCAGAAGAGTCGGTTGACTTGCACGGCCAAACGGGTCCATTCATACAATACTCATTTGTACGAACGAATGGGCTGCTTCAACGGGTTAGGACCGAGAGCATTGATATGAGTTCCTTTTCGGGCTATATGGACATACAGCCTTGTGAAAAGGAGCTTCTAAAGGCTATACACGAGTACCCAGATGTTGTCCAGCAGGCAGCGGCCGAATATGATCCTTCCCATCTAGCCAACTACTGTTTTAATCTTGCTAAATCTTATAATCGTTTTTGGCATGAGGTTAAGATTTTAGGTGCAGAGAGTATTGCTGCAAGAGCATTCAGACTACAGTTAAGTCAGGCTACCGGAAGCGTTTTAAAGTCTGGAATGCAATTATTAGGCATTGAAATGCCGGAAAGAATGTAAGCGCGAATCGAACCATGATGATAATACGGAAGTTAAAGTCAAAGTTTTACAAGTGGACAGAGCGAAAAATCGGGATTGAGTTAGATCGAACAATTCCGTTAATTCGCCCAGGAACGGAGTATGGTGGTTGGATTATTCCCGCAAACTTTTTAACAAGCGAGTCGGCAGTGTATTTGGTTGGTGCAGGGGAAGATGTTTCTTTTGATTTGGCGATCGCAGATCAGTTTGGGTGCACAGTAGAAATTATCGATCCGACACCGCGATCAAAGGAGCACGTTAGATTGCTTAAGGAAAATATAAGAGCGGGTAAAGAAATGCCGTTATCGACTGCGCCGGGTGGTAAGTATGCGATTGTTCGATCTGATGTTGCCTCGCTTCTACGCTTTCATCCAATTGGATTGTGGAGCGAGGAAAGCACGTTAAGATTTTACAAGCCTAAAAACGAAACTCACGTTTCGCATTCTCTTGTGAATCTTCAAAAGACAGATCAGTATATTGAGGTGCCTGTATGCCGCTTATCATCTCTGATGCAACAACTTGGACACACGAAGGTCGATCTTCTTAAGCTTGATATTGAAGGAGCTGAATATACAGTACTAAATACCATTTTAGAAGATCAACTTGATATCAGGGTTATCTGTGTAGAATATGACGAAACGGCTTCTAATCACCTTGATGGTAACTATTTAAGTAGAATTGAGGAATCTATTCAGGAACTACGAAAGTCAGGTTATTTATTGGTTGCTAAAGAACCTACATGCCGTAACTATACGTTTGTCCATCAGCGTTATTTTAGCGAATTAATGTGAGATCCCCATAGTAGGTAGCTTTTTTTCCGTCGAGGAAGGCTATTTGTGCTACCCAGACATATACACCTGGGAGTGCAGGTTGGTTCCTGAAGGATCCATCCCATCCGGAGAATGGGTCATTTAGCCTGCTATTTCTGGACTCAAACATTTTTTCACCCCACCGTGAATAAATAGTTAGCGATTCGACCACAATATAGTCGTCACCAAATCCGTAAAAAAAGTTATTAAAAGAGTCGGCGAAGTAATCTGGTGAAAACACATTTGGAAAGTAGACGGATCGGTTTTTATTGACTGTTACCTGAATAGAAGCGGAGTCAGAGCATCCTAGATCATTGGAAGCAAAAACGGTATAAGTCAAATCGTTAAATGGCCTTGCCACCGTTTCGGCGCAGTTTAGGCAGGTGATGGAACCTGGCTGTGGATCAAGCCATTGATAGATTGTTATTGGTTCGCTGTTAATTGCGACGGATTGCAATTTAATACTATCTCCAAGGTTAACTACAAACGCATCTTGGAGTACATCGACCACAATGGAAGAGTAGTTAACCTGAAAAATTACGATGGCGGTATCGCATCCAGCTATCACTGTTGCCTCATATTGTCCTGGGGCGGACACTTCTAAGACTGATCCAGACTCTCCACTGCTCCATTGGTAGGATGCGGCGAATTGTGTTTGTCCAATGGATTGGGCGGCATTTAATTCGATTGATGTTATGCCTGAGCAAAGGGTTTTTTGCGAGGCTATTGTATCGAAGTTAAAGCGAGAAATGGTGATTGCGGTACTGTCATCGATGGCAAGGGTTTCTAGGTTGTCTGACAATCGCCTATTACCTAATGAGGCCGGCAAGTTTTTTAATACTGCTTGGTTTTTGTAGACACCAGCAGCAACATTTCCTGTATTTACGACTATTTTGACTTCCGATGTTCCCGGGGGGAGAATGAAATCATCTAGAATAAATGAGGTACTGCCTTGAGGAGACAGTAGGATCCCACCAACTGGGTTCGCTGATACTGATACAAATGTGAAGCCGGGAGGAAGATTGTCTTCTAAGCGTACTCCAGATTGTATTTGCCGGGAAGAGTTTACCATAGTAAAGGTGTACTCAACCTCCGTGCAGGGTTGAGCGATTTCTGGCAGGACACTTTTACTTAGTTCTATGGTATACGGGCAGGAGCAACCATCAGATGAGGTCGCTGTTTGGCCTCGCGTAAGAAACGTTGAGGTACCCGTAGCTGGATCGATCTTATACAAGCTGTTTTGGTCTTGGATGGCTGTTGGACTCCCATAAGCGAATAAATTTCCATAGGCATCGAAAAACAAGCTTCCCGTAACGACTGGCACGTTGGAAGCTGGGACGGGGTACGTGATATCCCCAAAAATATAATCGATGCGAACGAGCCTTTGGGTAAACGAGTCGTACCCATATAGCACATCTGTCTCTGGATGAAAGGCGATATCAAAAATTTGTGCTAGTACGTTAATGTTAACGGTGGTTACCGGGTAGCCGGGTGTTTCTAGATCGACTCGTACAATTTCGGTTGCTAAAGCTGATCCATTTGCGTAGAACTGTGTGCCAATAATAACTAGGAATTTACCATCTGGGGTTACGTCTCCAGCAAAGTATGACACAGTTGAGCTAAGTGGTAAGAATGCAAGGATGGTGGGTCCCCCATTTGCATCTAGTCGTATTAAGGCTCTAGTGCTTGGATCAATGCAGTAAATAAAATTATCGGTAGATCGGTATCCTGCGGCGTTGATGGACAAAAGAATACTACTGTTGATACTACTAAAGACTACGCTTCCTGTTTGGGGATCTATTAAGACCTCGTTAAGAGAGGAAGGCGCTTCAGAACCAAGTGTTAAAAAAAACTGATTTTCGCAGGTGAAAGGAGTTTGGGCTGTGCTGGATTGTGGTAACAGAAAAGCCAAACCCAGAAGGAGCTCTAAAAAATACCTTTTACAGGCGGAACAGGCGTTAAATGGATTTGGCATAGCAGGAACCAATTTTTGACCGCGGATTTGGATTATTTTCTAAGAAATGAATTACCTAGAACAAGGTAAGTGGTTCTTTGTACTTCCTATCTATTAACGATTGTTTTCGTCAAATAGTTTATCAAATTAAGTAGAAGGTTGGTATAACACATGTAGAATTCATTCTTCCCTGAATGGCTTAACGCCATGGGAAGCCTTTTATGAAAAATCTACTAAATTGGCTGCTTAACCTTATCTTAGTGTCCACTATGCTGAGGAAGTCCAAGGGGTACTTACTCATTTAGTTGAACAATAAAAAAGCACCGGGATAGGCCTATCCCGGTGCTTCTAAGGTGCTAAAACAAGCGTTAACACCTAGCTTTTCGACCAAGAGGCGCCCTCCTTACCATCTTTGACTGTGACTCCAATTTCTGTTAGGGCATCGCGAATCTTGTCGCTAGTTGGCCAATCTTTATTTGCCCTTGCGGATGCACGCAGTTCGAGAATTAGGTTCATTAATCCTTCTATTGTGTTATCCTCTTTTCCGCCCCCTGAAGTATCATCTAACAGGCCAAATACATTTGCAATTAAATCATTAACAGCTACTTTGGCGCGCTCTAGCACCCAAGGGGATATTTCACTTGGGGCGAGTTGTTGATTAGCGAGTTTATTGATATAGGAGCTAAGGTCGTTGAGTGCGGCGATTGCAATTGCGGTATTAAAGTCGTCATTCATCCCTTCGAAGGCATTTTGAATACAGTCTAGGATGGCACGATCGGTGTCGGTTTCTGCTGTTGCTGTTATAGCACTCGATGGGATACTTTGGAGTAGCTTATTAAACTCCATTAGTTTTCGATAGCCTTTTTCAGCCGCCAGAAGTCCCTCATCAGTGATATCTAGAGTGCTTCTGTAGTGGGCCTGGAGCATGAAGAAGCGAACAACCATTGGTGAGTAACCTTTACTAACAAAGGAGCTTTCGCCGGTAAAAAGCTGCACTGGTGTAATGGTATTTCCGTCCGATTTTGACATTTTTTTCCCATTGAGCAGCAGCATATTGGCGTGTAACCAATAGTTAGCGGGATGACATCCACAAGCTCCATGGTTTTGAGCTATTTCATTTTCGTGGTGAGGGAATTTGAGGTCATTTCCTCCACCATGTATATCAAAGTTGGAGCCGAGATACTTGGTGCTCATAGCGGAGCACTCTAAATGCCAGCCTGGGAATCCAATTGACCAAGGGCTTTTCCAGACCATTATGTCTTCAGGTCGGGCTTTCATCCAGATGGCAAAATCAGCGGGATGTGCTTTTTCGTCTTGATTTTTAAGTGTTCTGGTTTCTTGATAAAGGTCATCTAGAACACGACCACTCACCGAGCCATAGACACCGGGGAAAGATTCAGCAAATTTTGGCACATTAAAGTAAACCGAACCATTTTGCTCATAAGCTAAGCCGCGGTTTAGGATTTCTTGTACCATTTCGATTTGTTCGGGGATATGGCCGGTTGCTCTCGGTTCAATACTTGGAGTAAGATTATTGAACACGCGCATCATATCATGGAACCCAACGGTATAGCGTTGTGCAACCTCCATTGGTTCTAGTTGAGCTACTTTAGCGCCTTTAGCCATTCTGTCTTCACCATCATCCGTTAGATGACCGACATCGGTTATATTTCGCACGTATCTCACTTTAAATCCACAGTGTAGCAAATAGCGATAGATAACATCGAAGCTAGTAAATGTTCGGCAATTTCCTAGATGTACATCATTATAAACGGTTGGTCCACAGACATACATTCCAACGTATCCAGGTGTAATTGGTGTGAATTGCTCTTTTTTGCCTGAAAGGCTGTTGTAAATTTTTAGATTTTGCTCTTGGTTCATGCTGCAAAGGTAAGCAGTATTTTAAACGACTACAAATCCCTTCCAATAGGGGTCTTCATCATCTATGATAATATGATTAAAACCAGTCACAACAGCCCAGCCTTCAATGGAAGGGCGTATTGCTGGTTGGCCGGCAACGGTTGTTTCCTCCTCAATTCGACCAACAAATTTGGAGCCAATAATACTTTCATGGATAAACGTATCTCCTGGCTTGAGTTTGCCCTGAGCATACCATTGAGCCATTCGCGCGCTTGTACCCGTTCCACAAGGTGATCGATCTATTGCTTTTTCACCGTAAAAAACAGCATTTCTAGCCGTTGATGTTGGGTCTATGCAGGCCCCAGTCCATAAGAGGTGGCTAAGGCCTTTAATGGTTGTATTTTCTGGGTGGATAAATGAATGCTGCTCATTTATTTTTTCTCTGATTTCTCTGCTCCAGGCAATTAATTGTTCTGCTCTGAAGTGTTCAAGACCAGGGAAGTTGTCTTGAACATCTACAATAGCATAGTAATTGCCTCCATAAGCCACATCAATTGTTAATGGTCCTAATTCGGAGCACTCGATTAACAGGTTGGTGGCGGCTAAGAATGCAGGAACATTGGTTAGTCGAACAGATTTCACTTTATTCCCAACTTGTTCATACCGTACTTGAATGAGCCCGGCTGGGGTTTCCACGTTTAAAAAACCAGTTTTTTGGGGGGTTACTAATCCATGTTCAATTGCGATGGTTACGGTTCCGATGAGCCCGTGTCCACACATTGGTAGGCAGCCAGAAGTTTCAATAAAAAGTACAGCTATGTCATTTGTTGGTTCGTGAGGAGGGTAGAGAATACTTCCGCTCATCATATCATGCCCACGCGGTTCGAACATTAGACCTTGTCGTATCCAGTCAAATTCTTTTAGAAAGTGCTGTCGCTTTTCGCTCATATTGTTGCCCTGCAATGTTGGGCCGCCACCGGCAACCAATCGGACGGGATTTCCACAGGTGTGGGCGTCTATGCAGAAAAAGGTTTTATTCATGGAACTTTTATTGTTTTGAGCAATTGAAGTATTATTTCTTCTTGATCAAGACCTTGGGCTTCTGCTTCGTAGGTTAATCCGATGCGGTGGCGAAGGACATCTGGGGCTATTGAGCGAACATCTTCAGGAATGACATAACCTCTACGGTGGAGGAAGGCCATAGCCCTTGCTGCCTGCGCGAGTGCGATGGAGGCGCGAGGCGATCCCCCATAACTGATCAGGGGGGCAAGGTGTTTAAGTCCATAAGAGGCGGGTTGTCGACTGGCAAAGACCAAGTCGATAATATATTGCTCTATTTTTTCACCTATATAAACTTTATCGAGCGCAATTCTTGCTCTTGTGAGTGCTTCGGCGGGTATAACGGGTCTAATTACTGGAGGCGTCAGGGATAGGTTTTGTCGAATAATCATTCTTTCCTCTTCTTTAGAGGGGTAACCCATTTTTATTTTTAGCAAAAACCGATCCATTTGAGCTTCTGGCAATGGGTAGGTGCCTTCTTGCTCAATTGGGTTTTGGGTAGCAAGTACTAAAAATGGTTCGTCCAATGGGAAAGATGTATCGCCAATGGTTACTTGGCGTTCTTGCATTGCCTCTAAAAGTGCACTTTGTACTTTGGCTGGTGCCCGATTTATTTCATCCGCCAAGACGAAATTGGCAAAAATAGGCCCTTTTTTGATAAAAAAATCAGACTTTGCAGGGCTGTACACCATAGTTCCAATTACATCAGCAGGTAATAAGTCTGGAGTAAACTGAACTCTGGCAAATTTCACATCGATAGCTTGGGCCAAGGTTTTAATTGCCAGTGTTTTTGCAAGACCAGGCAGGCCCTCAAGCAGAATATGGCCTTTTGTAAGTAATCCGATTAACAATCGTTCTATCATACTTTGTTGGCCAATGATGGTACGACTGGTCTCTGCTAGAAGCGCTTCTATGAAAGCGGACTCACGGGTAATTTCTTCGTTTAAAATATTGATATCCGGTGGATTCTGCATCGTTAAAGGATATTAAAAGTTACCGCAAAACTAAGAAACTGTTTGAGAGCAACGTGTTTTTTAAGATTTGGAAGTATTAATTTATTAAAGGCGTGTGCTTAAGTTTGTTTTTGACTCTATGTATTGGAATAGTTAGCGGCTAGAGCGGACTGAATAGCTGCCATTTTAGTTAAGCATTCTTCATATTCTTGTTCCGGATCTGATTCATATACAATTGCCCCACCGACGGAGCATGAGAGGTATTTTTCGGAGGAGTTGTATTGGAGGCTTCTGATAACAACGTTAAAATCAAAATCCCCTTTGGGGTCAAAATAACCGACAGCTCCTGAGTATAGCCCTCTCTTAGATTCTTCATAGCGTTCTATTAAATTCATGGCCATTACCTTAGGAGCTCCCGTCATACTTCCCATTGGAAAAGCATCTAAAACAGCTTGGATGCTATTCGTATCCGGTGGAAGAGTTCCTGATATGGTTGAAATCATTTGGTGGACGGTTGGGAAAGAGTAAATCTGGCAGAGTTCTTCTACTTTAACAGATCCTGGGATACAGTTTTTTGCGAGGTCGTTTCTTACTAAGTCAACAATCATTATATTCTCTGATCTATCCTTCGGGTTGTTTATCAGCTCATCTTTAACCAGTTGGTCCTCTAGTTGATTTACTCCTCTTCTGCGGGTTCCTTTGATGGGTTGTGAGATGAGCTGTTGCCCACTTTTTTTCAGGAATCGTTCTGGACTGGCACATAATAAGGTTTTGTCTAATCGTTTTAGGAAAGCACTAAAGGGGGCTTTTGCTATTTTGTTGAGGCGATTAAACAGAGGGGCAGGTTCTAGTTGATCGGGATATGCATAAAACTCTTGGCAGTAATTAAGTTCGTAGATGTCTCCAACTTTTATGTGGTTTTTGATTATGTCAACCGCAAGAAGATAGGCTTGTTTAGAAGTCCTGGGTTGAAGTTGGATCGTTTGGCTAAGACGTATGTCCTTTAAAGGATGGCAGTTCATGATATCGCGTAAGATCGTTTCTACATCTATATTTTCTGAATACACCTCTACCCTATTTTCTCTTACCCCTATTATTATCTCAGGTTGAAACAGTAATACCTCCGGCCATTTTAAGCCATCATAATTATTTGATGTTAGCGATTCTAGCTTGTTTTTCAAATCGTAGGAAAAATATCCAAACAGCCATTTTCCCTTATTTTGGCTTTGGAACGACTGAAGTTGTTCAATGGAGAAATTACCATTTATGACCTCCAAAATTGCTTTTACGCCTACAGCAGCGAGGATATCCCAAGAAGAATGTTGTTGGTTATACTCTTCTTGCTTGTTGCTATCCAGGAGAATACCTGTTTCATGGGTGTTAATCCAGGCTAATAAGTGCTCCCTAAAGTTGGGGGGCAGTTTAAATGTTTGCATTTACCAAATAGAGTGTTAGTGGGTAGAATAAGTGAGGAGTGTCAACAAAAGGCGGCATTAATAGGTTTAAGCGCGTATTTTTGCCAAAAATTTTTATATTAATTGATAAAACGTATAATTAACAAGCATTTAGTGAGCAAATATACCGCAAGTATAGTGGTGGAAGGGCAAGAGTTGCCGGTAGAAGTCGTAATTGAGGCAAGGCGGGGTTCAAGATTTAGTGTTACTAGGCAAAAGATAATTATGCGGGAGCCGTCAGGGGTTTCTGTTGATTTTATTCATGCTGAATTGTTTCGGCTACAGCAATGGGTAGAGCAGTTAGCGAAGAAAAAACCTTCTATATTAGCCCCTTTTGTGGTTAAGAAGTATGAAAATGGACAGGTTTTGACGGTTGGAAGGCGCAGGTATTCACTAGAACTTATAGATGAGGAACGGAAAATGCATTCAGCGAAGTTAGTTGGGGATACAATTGTACTTCGTCTAAGTAGCAAGTGTAATCCGACACAGAGGCAAAAAGCGATACAAACGCTCTTGTCTAGAGTGGTGGCCGGAGATTATCTTGCTGAGATTGTGCAGCGGGTTCACGATATCAATCAGCGAACCGTCAACCAACCAATTGGCAACATTAGTTTGAAGCACAATCAATCCAATTGGGGGAGTTGCTCAAGTGAGCGAAATGTAAACTTATCGACCAGATTATTGTTCGCGCCTGTTGATGTCCAGAATTATGTCATAATTCATGAACTGGCGCATTTGGTTGAAATGAACCACTCTCCTCGGTTTTGGTCGCTGGTTGAACGGTTTATGCCGGATTACAGTGAGAAAGAACGCTGGTTGAAGGAGAATGGAGGCTGGTGTAGTTTTTAAGGTTAATCCCTTTGTGAGCCTCCCCCCCAAAAACTGGACCATTAATTAAGCGGTAAAATCAGTAATTTTACACACAATAAAATGGCTGTTTATGAAAAAAGGGAGACGGAACTTTCCGGCAAAATTTAAAGCGAAAGTTGCCTTAGAGGCTGTGACAGGAGGTCAAACACTCGCTGAGTTATCGACTCGTCACGAAGTTCACGCTGCTATGATTTCAAACTGGAAGAAGACACTTACGGATCGAGCGGACGAGCTGTTTGATACAAGTCGTGGTCGTGCTGCTAAAACGGACGAAGAGTTGACCGCTCGTCTTTATCAGCAGATTGGGGAGTTGCAGTCCGAATTGTCCTGGCTAAAAAAAAAGCTAGGGAGTTAGTTTTAGAAGAGCGTTCTAGTTGGATTGAAACAGATTCTTTTCTTTCCATTCGCAAACAATGTGAATTGGTTGGTGTTCCCAGGAGCAGTTGGTATTATGAGCCCTGTGGAGAGCGAGAAGAGAATCTGCTAATCATGCGTTTGATAGATGAGCAGTATACCAAAACACCTTTTTATGGATCCCCCCGGATGTGCTGTGTGCTCAGACAGATGGGATATCAAATTAATGAAAAGCGTGTGGAACGTCTTATGCGATTAATGGGTATTCAAGCCATTTATCCAAAGAAAAACCTGACAAAAGCAGTAAAGGAGCATAAAAAGTACCCTTACTTGTTACGTGGAGTTAAGATAGAACGACCCAACCAGGTATGGTCTACTGACATAACCTACATTCGAATGCGGCGCGGATTCTTGTATTTATGTGCAGTAATCGATTGGCGAAGTCGTATGGTATTATCGTGGCGGTTATCGAATACACAAGACGGTGATTTTTGTATTGAAACGCTCAAGGATGCCTTAGCTACTGGAGTCAAACCGGAAATTTTCAATACAGATCAGGGAAGTCAGTTTACTTCACCCAGATACACAAAGGTGTTACTGGAGGAAGGTATTCAGATTAGCATGGATGGTCGGGGTTGAGCATTGGATAATGTTTTCAATGAGCGACTTTGGAGAGATGTCAAGTATGAACACGTTTATTTACATGAGTACGAGACCGGTCAAGAACTTCATAAAGGACTCAAAGAATAGTTCAATTTTAGGAATACGGAGAGACCTCATGAGGTGCTAAAGTATAAGGTACCATGGGAAGTCTATTATAATTCAACAAATTGGCTACCTTAGGTTACACAACCAACCACATTCGCTTCGTAGCAGGAGGAGTGGCTTAAAATTCACCCTCCGCTTCGAATAAATTATTAAAAAATCAATACTGAATATTGCTTAATATCGGTACTGTCGTGGTCGAAAAATGGGGGGAACTTCAGGTTCAGGTATTGCAGAGAAGGTTGTTAAGCCATTGCCCAACCTGCACATAAGATAAGTGCAAGAGCGGTTAGAGTAATTCTAGTATTCATACTGAAGTTAATAAGTTTTAGATTTATTTTAAGGTAATTGTAAAGGCGATTTCGACCTCATTACCGGTGGTCAAGGTTCCCATCAAGGCGGTGGGTGGCTTTATTTTATAGTCAGTCATCTTAAGTTTTTTGGATCCTGAAAAGGAAACGCTTCCGTCTTCACCAACTTTTGCGTGCACACACATTTCAATTTTATTGGTCGTCCCGGCGATATTCAAATAGCCAGAGGCAGCAACCTCATATTTGTCTCCACTTTTGCTCAGTTTATTGATTTGATCCAATTTAAAGGTGATGTTTGGGTAATTGTCTGCCCGGAGCGCCTCATACGTCTTACCATCCATAATGGATCCCTTTGCACTTTTAATCGTTTTTACGGGTATTTCAAGGTAAAGCGCTTGTATGGAGTGGAGCCCTCTCTTATCCAAGAGAATGGTTGTATTTGAGCGCACTTCATTTGCCTTAGACTCCCAGTCATGTAAATTCGAAGTGCCCTTGATGACAAAATAATAGTTGGCAATTTTTAGGTTTGATTGTCCAAATAAAAATGAACTAATTAAAATTAATAAAAAAGTAAGTTTAAATTTCATGACGACTGATTTTTGGACAAAAGTATAATGGTTGTTAGTATGCGTTGTGATCTTTGTTAAAATTGTTGGTGACTAAGGTCACAAAGTGGGGTGTTTAAAATTGAGTTTGTCCATAAACAATTGGTTGTTAATGTTTTGGGGTGGGATAGGTTTTTCAACTTCCCCAACAAAATTAGAGTGGTAGCATTCATTCTTGACACATAAAAGCCTTAGGATATATTTGGTTCTGCGTGGATAAAAAGAGGTTAATTCAAAATATTAATAATTTAATTGTTTTCTTTGCAGTAGGACTATTTAGGTTTAACGCTTTTAGAAAGATATCATACTATGCGATTCGCTCTAACTCTTTTGTTTTTGAGTCTATTTTTGGGTTGTAGTTTAATGCGACAGAAAGTACAGCCGGGTCAATTCAAGTCCAACCCACAGGAGGTTCCCATTCAAGCCGTAAGAACACTGGCTATTGGGGAAGAGGCCCCGGACTTTAAGTTGCCTGGTGTGGATGGAAAGTGGTATTCTCTTAATGATTTTGCGTCGTCAAGGGTATTGGTCATTATTTTTACGTGCAACCACTGCCCTACTGCACAGGCTTATGAGGAACGAATTAAAGCGCTGGTTAAGGATTATCATTCGCAGGGTGTTCAGGTAGTGGCTATTTCACCGAATAGCCCACTCGGTTTGTTATATGAAGAATTGGGCTACTCGGATCTTGGGGATACTTATGAGGATATGGTTCTTAGGTCTGTGGATAAAGAATATAATTTTCCTTATTTGTATGATGGTGATAATCAGTCTGCATCATTGAAATACGGGCCAGTAGCAACGCCTCACGCGTTTGTATTTAACCAACAAAGACGATTAACTTATTTGGGTCGTTTGGACAAGTCGGAGCGACCTGGCACAGCGAATGGAGAGGACATACGCAAAGCGATTGAATCGACATTAGCGGGAGAAAAGGTAGCTTCAGAGGTGACGAAAACGTTCGGCTGTTCCGTGAAGTGGGGCTGGAAGTTGGATTTGAGGGCTCCTGCTGATGCCAAATGGGCAGCTCGTCCTGTTCTCCTTGAGCAGATAGATATGAAGAAGCTAAACCAGGTAGTTAAAAATAATGCTTCTGAAAAGCTTTTATTACTTAATTTTTGGGCGACTTGGTGCGGTCCTTGTGTGCTGGAATACCCTGAATTTTTAATTTTGCAAAGGATGTATGGTGCACGAGACTTTGAATTTGCTTCTATCTCAGTTGACAAGCCAGACCAATCGGAAAAGGTGCTTCGCTTTTTAAGAGAAAAACAATCTGGGGTTGCAAATTATCAGTTTAGTGGGGATGACATTTACGGGTTAATTGAAATGGTTGATAAAAACTGGAATGGTGCGCTGCCCTATTCATTATTGATTGCTCCTGGTGGGGAGCTGGTATGGTCGTATCAGGGTGCGGTTGATTTTAATGTTTTAAAAAAGATAATTGTGGAGCATCCCAAAATGGGGCGATACTATTAAATCCTGCATCTATTAGGAAGCGGCTAAAAAAGAGGAGATTGAATAGGTTAAAAGGACGGAATCAATTAGAATTTTCCATAGAGGATTGTCGGGTGATGTGGTTGTTGTTTTCCAAGCGAGTAGCACTAAAATACAAATGGAGCACACAGAGGAAACAAGGATTGGTAGTCTGATGCTTATCATGCTCCAAGATATGCAGGAGAAGAGTACTAAAAGGAGAATTGAAAGTAGTGTGCTATTCTTAACTCCTAATATTAAAACCAATGTTTGCGTGTTTTGTGTCAAATCACGTTGCTGGTCTACCATATCATAAGCCAATGAAAGGACAAATATCAGCCCAAGCCGAAAGAAGGCTATTTCATTCCAGAGCCAATCATTAATTGGTATGGCATGGGTTGCCAGCACCCAGACTATACCAATCAAAATTGGCTTTAGAATTGCCCACGAGCGAAGGGCGTAGTAATAGCCAAGCCAAAGTAGGCCGGCAAATAAAGCAATTTGGCTGCTTATTGGTGGTAGAGCATTGGTTAAAAGAGCCGCTATTAGGCCAGAGCTCTTTGCTACTGTTCGAAGTTCCGAATACTTAGCATGGATGTTATAGACAAAAAAAGATGCAAAAAGTAGCCACAATTCTTCTAAACCGATACTGGTATTGTATCCAGCGGTATGTTTGGATGACAGGGCCAACGAAAGGGCGCAGATGGGAGCCCAGAGTGCGGTTACGGCGTTTAGTGCAAATCTTTTACAACCAGACTTAGGTAATTTTCTCCTCTCCATTGCTCTTCCCTAATGCTAAATGCCAGATCAAATGGCCTGTTTTTGCAAGATTCGAATTGGTCAGCTAGTCCAAAACCAATTGCATTAAAAACTCTTTTCCCTTGTTTAAGGCACATTTTGACATGGTTGTTTTCCATTCGTTTGCTTTTTCCTGTATCGACCACCCCTTTTGCGACAAAAACGGGTGTCATATTAAGTGGGCCGAAGGGAGCAAATCTTTTTAACGTATTCCAAAAGGGGGTATTGATTTGGTCAAAGGTAATTTCACCGATTACTTCCAGAATGGGCTGTTTTGCGACTTCTGTTATCGATTCATTTACAAACGTTTCAAATTTACTAGAAAATGATGGGATGTTTTCGATAGGCATTTGCATACCGGCGGCATAGGCATGCCCTCCAAAAGAACAAAACAGGTGGTCGCAGGATTGAAGCGCAGCATAAAGGTCAAATCCTGGGACGGACCGGGCAGATCCAACGGCGACCCCTTCGCTTTCTGTTAGGATTACGGTTGGTTTATGGAATTCTTCGGAGATTCGACTGGCGGTAATTCCAATGATTCCCTTATGCCATTCTGGGTTGAATAAAACAATGCTTGCTGGATTGCATTCCTCGATTTGATGTTTGGCTTGGATTCGGGCACTTGTTACTGCTGCAAAATCGACCTCTTGTCTGGTTTTATTACGCTCTACAAGCCGAGTAGCAGCGTCTAATGCGCTTGTTCTGTCGCTAGACAATAATAGTTGAACAGCTTCACGAGCATCTGCTATTCGCCCTGCTGAGTTGATTAGGGGGCCAAGGCCAAAAACAAGATCGCTGATATTAAGTGGATAGGAGCGGCGACTTCTATTAATCAGAGCCCAGATACCTAGCCTAGGTTCAAAATTTAGTTTTTTTAGTCCAAAATGGGCTAATGTCCTGTTTTCACCTACAATTGGGACGATGTCACATGCAATACTGAGTGCGACGAAGTCAAGCAGGCTTTCTAATTCTTGTACAGGTGTATCGTGGTAATATGCATAGGCCTGGGCTAGTTTGAAGGCGATGCCGCAGCCACTCAGTTCTTTAAACGGGTAGTGGCAATCGGATCGTTTTGGGTCTAGGTTTGCCACTGCATTTGGGAGTGCACCTTCTGGGAGGTGGTGATCACAAATAATAAAATCTATTCCATACGAATTGGCCAGATCTACGGCTTTATTGGCCTTGATACCGCAGTCCATTGCGATAATCAGTTCGCACGTTGAATTTTTGGCGTATTCAATTCCGTTGATACTAACACCGTATCCTTCTTTATCTCTATCTGGAAGATAATAATCAATATTAGGGTAGAATGGCTTTAAAAAGGCATACATCATTGCTACGCTGGCAGTTCCGTCCACGTCATAGTCTCCGTACAACAGTATGCGCTGTCCTTTTTGAATGGCAAGGTCTAATCGTTCGACTGCTGTTTGCATATCCTTCATCAGGAAAGGGGAATGAAGGTCTTCCAGTGTTGGTTCAAAAAAGCGATTAGCCTCTAAAGAGGAGCATACCCCACGCTGAGCGAGGGCGGTAGCTAAAAGGGGATCTATTGCCAGTTCGGATGACAATAGATGAACCAGTAATGAGGAGGTTTCAGGCAGTATCCAGCGCTTCATTTATTACGGTATTTAGCGCAAATATACAAAATTGTCTGGCCATAGTGCTATTTTGGTGCCATAGCTAGGTGCGTCATTTCCTTTTTTTCTTTTTAGAGATTTTTCTTTTTGTGTATTTTTTATTGGATTGCTCGGCATCTAAAACAGTCAAGGCAGATATGCTCAAATTATGGTTGGAGAATCCGAATTGATACGGCTGCGGCATTAGTCCGAGGGTAATATTACATCGGATTTCTATTGGGTCGAATCGAACCCCAGCAGTGAATCCCACATCAGGCAGTAAGAAATGGGCTTTTTGCTCAATATTTTTAATCGTGTATAGATCGCTTTCATTTATGGTGTAGTCAATAGTTCCTCCATAAAAGTTAAGATAAGAGAAGCGGAAGCCCACCCCTACATTGGCCATTTTTCCATAAGACATGAAAGCGGGTTGAACGAAATAACGACTAAAGTTCAGTTCCGCTTTCCTTTGTTTGTCGAAGGTGTTAATAGAGCGGCCTAGGCCAGCACCAGAAGTAATGGAAAAAACGGAGTTGGTATTAGAAAGTGGAAAGTGTTTAGATAGTCCGAGCTCAAGGAGATGTCCACTACCGGTATGGAGCTCTGTAGGGGGTGTGGGGAATACAAAAAAATTTGTTTGCTCAAAAGAACCAGATAGATACATGAGGTTAGCCATGACGGATACGTTTTGAGCAGGCATCCAAGCAGAACGAACTTCTGTGCCTCTTATCTGACTACTTCCATTTAACGACGCTTCTATGCTAATTTGGCCTTTTTGTGATACGGCAGGGAGGTGAAGGGTATTGGGTGCGTAATAGTAATGTTGTGAGCAGCTTACTAATATTAGGTGAGATAGAAGTAGAAAAAGAAATTTTTTCATGTTATAAAATTTTAACCAAAGTAAAAGGGGATTAGAGAAAACCACTCTAATCCCCTTTTTTTATTGTTTAAATTAACTGATTCTACTATTTATGCGGGTCGGAAAAACGTTCATCTTGGAGAAACACGTCATCGGTCAGGGTGTTAAAGAAAGCTAATAGCGCCTCTTTATCTTCTGAGCTGAACTGCATTTTAATAGGTTGATTTCCTTGTCTTAGCTCTTCGCCTAGGTTTGGGTGGAATTTAATTCCGGTGCTATAGTGATCAATAACTTCTGATAGTGTTTTAAAGCGTCCATCGTGCATATAAGGGGCTGTTAAAGCAATATTTCGAAGTGTGGGTACTTTAAATACGCCTTTTTGGGATGCAAACCCGGTAATACCGCCGACGCCTTGATCTACGGTGGTTTCGTCTAGTCCATTATTTGAATAGACTTTCATTGGGCGGCCAAAATTTTGAGAGTGGCAAGAGGCACAATTGGCCATGTATAAGGCTTTACCTCGGTTTTCGAGCGTGGAAAGGTTCAGAAATTGTTGGTGATAATCAATTCCAAATTGGTTGTTGTTGAAGGCTGCATTAGCCGCCGCATCAAAACGGCTCTGGTAGGATCCCATTGCATTTACGAAAGAGGCGAGGGCTTGTGAAATTCGCTGAGCGGTTATTTCTTCGTTACCAAATGCTTTTTTGAAGAGTGGTTTATAGTAGGCCTGGGCTTCTACCGCGGCTTTAATTTCATGCGGCTTCATGTTCATTTCTACCGGATTTGCCATTGTCTCCAAGTTTTGTTGGGAGGCAGTGTTGGCGCGGTTATCCCAGAAGAAGGGTATAGCACCGGATCCATTCAAGTCAGTACCGTAGTATGCAGCGAAGTTGGCGACGGAGCTCAGAGCAATGGCATTACGTTGACCAGCTCTGGATTCGACACCAGGGCTGACAGCCTTGTTATCAGCGAACCCAAGCTCTTGTTTGTGGCAACTCGCACAGTTTATGGTTTTGTCGCTGGAAAGGTTTTTGTCATAAAATAACACCCGGCCAAGAGTTGCCTCTTCTGTGCTAATCTCGGGAGCAAAAAGTCCTGTTCCCGAGAGGTGCATAGGTAGTTGTGCCGTATACTTGGGTGGAAGCTCCGGCAGGTTTAGGTGTTGTGAAATCAGGCTATAGTCTTCAGGGGTATAATACACGTAGTCAAACTCCTCTTTGCAGGAGGATGCAAAAAGTAGGGTTGCAAAAAATCCGGATAAAGCTAACAGCTTTTTCATAAGCAGCTTGATGTTTGATAGTAAAGAGCACTTTTTTAAATACGGATACATTCAAGGTTGTGAGGTCTCAAAACGTAATAATAACCCCAGTCCTTTCTGTTAATAGCCGACGATTCCATTTATGACGCAATATAGGCAACAAAAGCTGCCTTAAGGCTATGCAAATGTACTTGTTTGGTATTGTAAGGATAGTTGCAAACTAAAAATAACATAATTATAACAGACTTTTGGCTCAAATTTGACAACTAGCTTAGTGTATACAAAAGGAAAGATCTAGATGCTAACCGATTTTTTACAAACTTTAATCACATCAAGACTATAATGCGGGAATTCCGAGGGTTCGGAGAGGACTAATTCCGAACGAATCCTTTACCTTAGCGTGTGGAAACAAAACGGACATTTTGAATGCAAGATATTATTGAAAAATATCGGGCTGTCATCGTGCAAATAGCCACACCGTTTAATACAGGCACAGGCTTTATTGTTAATGATGAGCAGCTTGTAGTGACCAACTTCCATGTGGTGGAAGACTGCCAGGAAGTTGCTGTTGAGGGTCTATTTCTTGGGCGGCAGTTAATGCGGGTGGTATATATTGATAGAAAGTACGATTTGGCTTTTCTTTCCGCAGTAGAACCGTTTCCTTCGTTTCCCACTGTTCAGTTTAGAGAAAGCAAGACAGTTCAGGTGAAGGATTCGGTCATCGCTCTTGGACACCCTTTCGGCTTGCAGTTTTCCGCAAAAACTGGATATATTTCTAACAGTAGGGAGTTGATTAACGGGGTGCCTTACATTCACATTGATATTGGTTTAAATCCGGGCAATTCAGGTGGTCCATTAATTGATGAAGACGGCTTTATTGTGGGCGTTAATACCTTTGTCATGCGCGATAGCGATAGCATGGGTTTCGCTTTGCCTTCGGAGTTATTGGCTCAGTCAATGAATGCGTTTAAGGAGGTTGGTGGAAAAGACGCTGCTAGATGTACGGGGTGCTCCAATACAATAACGGTTGCGACTTGTGAGGAAGATAGTTGTATGGTTTGTGGTGCAAAGGTTCTGCTGCCTTCTAGGTCAGCTATTTACAAAGCGCAAGGCATTGCAGGTACGGTTGAGCGATTAATTGAGCGATTAGGCTATCCTGCGGCATTAAGTCGTTGTGGTCCGAATGCCTGGGAAATCAGGAAAGGGAGCGCTAAAATAGCGATAACTTATCACGAAAAATCGGGCTTAATAAGTGCGGATGCGGTGCTTTGTCAGTTGCCGGAGCAACACATTAAACGTCTTTATGAGTATTTATTGCGAGAGAATTATTCAAACTCTGGAATGACACTGAGTGTATATGAGCAGGATATTTTACTTTCGCTTCTGATTTATGATCGCTATTTAGATGAAGAGACAGGGACGGTTCTTTTCAATCAATTATTTGAGCGTGCTGACTATTATGATAACGTATTAGTTGAGCAGTACGATGCACTTTGGAAAACTGAATAAATTATGATAACAAATCTATCATTGCAACCCTCCATAGTAAATCGGTTTCTTGCCGAATTAAGAGATATCGATATTCAGCAGGACCGTATGCGTTTTCGACTAAATGTTGAGCGGATAGGAATGATAATGGCTCATGAGATCAGCAAGTCATTGGATTTTGAGCCCTTGGAAATTGAAACGCAACTAGGAGTTGCGACCATGATGATTCCAAGTCAGCAGGTAGTAATAGCAACCATTTTGCGCGCAGGGTTACCGTTTCACCAAGGAATGCTACAAGTGTTTGATTCTGCTGAGAGTGCGTTTATTGCTGCTTACAGAAGAGAACATCCGGATGGCTCTATGGAAATCCAATTAGATTATGTTAGTTCTACGGATTTAGAGGATAAAATATTAATTATTTGTGATCCTATGTTGGCGACTGGAAGTTCGATCAATGTAGCCATTCAGCATCTAGTCCGTTTTGGGAAGCCTGAGGCGATCCATGTGGCTGCTGTAATTGCAAGTGCGCAAGGGGTAGAGGCGGTTCAAGCGGCTAATCCATTAGTTCATATATGGGTTGGAGCCATTGACGATGAGCTTACTGCCAAATCTTACATTGTGCCTGGCCTTGGTGATGCAGGGGATCTAGCCTTTGGCGAAAAGCTGTAGGTTTTTATGAAAGTTCGTCCAACTTATCAATTAGCCATTTTTTAGGGGTGTTGTAGGAGGTTGCCATTACTTTTTCCTTTAACTCTTCTAATGCCTTTCGGTCTTTAGATCGGATCGTAGTTAGTTTTTTTACTAGGTTTAGGAAGTTGTTGTATTCTTTTTGAAGGTTTTTGGAGATCATCTTGTTTCTTCTTAAATAAATTCGGAAAGAGTCAATAAGGGAGTCCAGTGCTATGTATTCTCCCTGTTCATAATATATTCTCAGCAGGATTGTTTTTGCTCCTAACGCATAGGTAACATCACTGTACTCTACGCTTCGAAGTACCTCAAGGGCTTTTGTGTATTTTTTTTGGTGGGAAAATAAGTTGGCTAAGTTGTAGGCTCTTGCGTTATCTCTGATCGATGGCGGGAGGTATTGGGAATAATTTTCGATAAAGGCCTCTACCCAGCCTAGGTCCCTTGCTCGTAACCCAGTCGTGATAATATTTTTATATACTCCCTCTGGTAGTTGACCGTCTTCGATGAGCACACCATGAGTCACCATATTTTTAAAAATTTCAAAGGCACGATGGTAGTATTCTGATTGTCCTTGATTTATTTTCAGCGCGCAATAGTTTTGGGCGATGTAGCAGCACTCTCGATAGTCATCAGGCGCCAAGACTTCAGCCACCTCATCAAGTTGTTCCATCAGTTCGAAAAAAAGGGCTTCATTATTGGGCTCTTTTAGAATCCTAATAACAAGTTTGTAGATGGCAACCATAGGTATATGGCTTAGCCGGTGTGACTGTACCTGTTCCCAGAATCCAGGGGGCAGAGGGAGTTCCTTATCGGTGCTTCTGAATTGTCGATAGGACAACCACGCCACGTACATTTTTAATTTTTGAGTTATGTAGAAGTTTTCAAGAGCTTCATCTGCTGGAAGCAGCTTGGCCATATAATCGGTTACTGCTACAACTCGGTAGGATCGGTTAAAAATATTCCAATGGTATTGGAAGGAGAAGAGATAAAAATCAGCGTTTTTAGCTTTTGTTTCCTCAAGGGATCTTGTGATTTGCCTTTCAATGCCGGCCAAATGTTTATCTAATCCTGCCGTTTCCAAGGCTTTTTGCTCAAATAGCCATTCGTCATGTGGGTTTTTTGCCCGAAGTTCTAGTGCCCTAAACTGGATGGCGAGCTGAATTAGTGAGGAGGTTAATCGGCGTAGATGTGCGTCGTCAAAAGTGCGGTTGGGAAATAATTTTTTCCACACCCTTTCCTTAGTTGTCTGTTCTAGCTGACTAGGTATTTTTTTAAGTGCTGATACACAAAAGTCAAACAGGCGAATTACATCCTCATCGTCGTTAAAGTAGGGTGAGACTACTAGTTTTCGCAACCTATTAAGCTCTACCTTACTGAAGGTTTGCAATAAAGTGACGAGTTTATCGCTGAGCACTTCGGTTTGCTTATTTAAAGATGATATAGTCTGCTGGGTTGACAGGTCGACCTTTGTGCCAAAGTTCAAAATGCAAGTGAGGTCCGGTACTGGATTCTCCTGTATTTCCTATGATAGCGATGGCCTCTCCTGATCGAACGATTTCCCCTGTTGTTTTTAGGAGGACGGAGTTGTGTTTATAAAGTGTGACCACATTGTTGGGGTGTTGGATAGCAATAGAATAGCCTGTTTCAACTGTATATCCAGCAAAGATGACGGATCCTGCAGCGGCGGCTTTGATAGCGGTATTTTGTGGTGCTGCTACATCGATTCCAAAATGCTCTTTTTTAAGGTCATAACCAGCGGTGGTTTCACCGGATACTGGAGGAATAAAATAGAGTTGTTCTAATGGTAAATCTCTTGCGCCTGAAGTTGCTGCACTCGCATCTAATGACCTGTTTGTAACATTTCCAGTTGCAACTGCATTTCGCAGGGCGTCGTCTTCAGGGATTCGTTCGATTAGTTCTGAGGGGACGGAGTCGACACCTGAAGCGTTTTCATCGTCTTTTTTTTGGTTGGCGACCTCTTCTTTGGACATCCCGCTGTGATCGCCCGTGAGGATTTTGCGAAGATTTTCGGAATATCGTCTAGTTGCTTCGACTTCGTTTTCGAGCTCTTTAGTTTTAGATAACAGTTCTGCGATTTCTGAGTCACGGTTGAAATCCCCATAACCAGGTATATACCGTTTTAAGGGAGTATAAACAATAAGGAGGGTAATTGCGATGGCTGTGCCAACCATGAGAGAGCTAACAATGGTGTACACATTTAGAGGAGTAAGTTTAAACGACGAAATTTCTTCGAATGTTTCGTCGTTCATTACCACTAGACGGTATTTATCGCGGAGTTTTTCAGTCCATTTGCGATCGTCTTCCGGATTTTTCCTAAAAAAACCGGCTATTTTTTTAAAAATTGCGAGGTATTTTTGCATTCCTTTTTGTTGTATCTGCAAATTTCGTTTAAAAAAAAGAAACAAACCCGTTTTTTGTAAAAATTAGCCAATAAGGGCAACCTAAACCGCGTATTTTACACCAATAATTTGTCAAAATTGGCCAAAATTCTTGTTGTCGATTCGCCTAAGAGTTATGAGAAGTTTAAAGAATATTAGTATCCTAGTCTTTCTAATTAGTTTGATTGTTGCCGGCTGTGTAACTACTAAGAAGAAAGGAGATGTAAGTAAGTTCAAGCGTGGTTATAATAGCCTTACGGAGCACTATAACTATTGGTTTAACTCCAACGAAATACTTCGTTTAAAGGAGGTTGAATTGGCAAAGGGTTTAAAGGATAACTACAATCAGATTTTACCCATTTATCCGGAGATGGTGGCCGATCCAACGCCAATTAAAAAGGATTTTGAATCGGCTGAAAAGAAGGCTGCTATGGGTATTGGCCTCCATACTGTTGGCACTTGGACGGATGATTGCTATTTGCTCATGGGGCAAGCTCAGTTTTACAGACGGGATTATGAGACGGCAGAGGCTACATTTTCCTATTTAAAAGATGAGTACAATCCGAACAAAACAGCGAAAAACAAGCTAAAGAAGGCTTCATCAAAGAAGAAAGCTTCCGCCAAGAAAAAGAGCAGCTCCAAGAAAAAGAAAGCTGCTGCGAAAAAAAAGAAGGCCAGTGCAAAAAAGAAAAAGGCGGCCAAGAAAAAGGCAGCTAAAAAAAAGGCGGCAGCCAAGAAAAAGGGAGACTCGAAGAACAGCGGAGCAACTAAAGACGCTAGTAAGGTAGATGCAAGCAAGCCCATCAAACAAGAGGAGTCTGAAGAGGAACAGCTTGAATTAACCGGTCAAAATCCATACCGGCAGAATCGCCGCGTAGCGGCTTATCCGGAGGCCATGATTTGGTATGGCAGGACATTGGCGGAGCGTGAAAAATACGAAGAGGCTGAGTTTATTTACAGGGAACTTTGGGAAGATAAGTGGTTCCCTCGGCATTTACGGGATGATCTAGCTAAGGCAGAGGCTCATCTTTGGATTAAGCAGAAACAGTACGGAAAGGCTGGGTCTGCACTTGAGCGTGCTGTTAAGTTTACTGAAAAGAAGAAAGACCGGGCTCGCTTGGCATTTATTCAAGCACAACTATATGAGCGTTTCGGGGATACAGAAAAGGCATATGCTGCTCTGGAGACGGTTATAAATAGCAAACCGAACTATGAATTGGAGTTTAACGCTCGGTTAAATCAGGTTTTGGATGGTTGGCATGCTGCTGCTATCAAAAGCGCTGAGGCTAATAAACGGCTTGAGCGCATGATAAAGGATGGTAAGAATAAGGAGTATTTGGATAAGATTTACTACGCATTGGGAGAGATTGCCCTTGAAGATGGTTTGAAAAAGGATGCAATAGGCTTTTATCGTTCCTCGTTAGATCACTCCATGGGAGATGCTGGTCAGAAGGCAGAGTCCTATTATCGGTTAGCTACGCTGTACTTTGATCGAGAAGAGTTTGTATTGGCAAAGGCTTATTACGACAGTACACTTACCGTTTTTGATGTGAAGGATGAGCGTTATCCGCAGGTGAGCCAATACGCTGCTAATCTGACAGAGATAGCGCGCCTGATTACTACCATCACTAATAATGATAGTATTGTTCGCGTATACAACATGAGTGAGGCGGAGCGTATGGAGCTGGCAAAAAAAATTAAGAAAGAGCGGGATGAGCTTGCTGCTAAGCAAGCGTTAGAGGCTGAGAAGAATAAAGATGCAGTAGTAGCTGACAAAAAGCCCCCTGTTGCAAATGCTGGTGCTAAACCATCCACCTTTTATTTTTACAGTGAGGCAGCGGTAAAGAAGGGTAAACGGGATTTTGAACGCACTTGGGGAGAGCGTAAACTTGAAGACAATTGGAGGAGAAGCCAACGAATCTCGAGTGGAGGAGGACCTGACGAGGTCGCAGCAGAACAGGATAATACAGAGAAATCCAAGCAAACAGAGGATACTTCTCTTGCGGATATTTTCAAGGATTTACCTAGAAGTGAGGCAGAGTTGGCGGTTATACACTTGGCGACGTATGAGGCAATGTACAAACTGGGAACCCTGTTCAGGGATAAATTGGAAAATGATCGTCGATGTGTTTCCACCTTGGAGGAGATGCAGGATCGTTACCCGGACACATTACGGTATGAGAAAGAGACTTGGTATTATTGTTATTTGAGCCATACCGATTTAGAGAATGCAGCGAGAGCAAAGTACTATTTGGATAAGTTAGTTGAGAAGTATCCGAATAGTCCATTTACCAGAGCTCTGACGGATCCCAACTTCCTAAATGCGGGAAAAGAAAAAGAGAAGGAGTTGAATGCCTATTATGAGTTGACCTACAATACATTTAAGAAGGGTGATTATAAAACAGCCTTTTACCGATGTGAGGACGCCCCTAAAAAGTATGGATCAACCAACCCGATCATGGCTAAGTTTGCTTTGTTGGGCGCGTTGTGTTTAGGCAGTTTACAGGGTAATGACTCTTATTGTCAGGCGCTGAATGATGTTGTTGGTCGTTTCCCAAATAGTGCAGAGGCGACTCGCGCAAAGGAGATTGCAAGGTTACTTTCCTGCAAGGGATATGAGGCTGGTGGTACAGCCTCTAAACAGGTGGATGATGCTTTTGAAGTGGAGGAGGATAAGCTTCATTATTTGTTAATTTTGTTTACGGAGGGAGACATTAAGTTAGAGAGTATAAAAAATGCGGTATCTGATTACAATCGGGAAAATCACAGGACAGAGCAGTTGCGCTTGTCAAATATTTATTTGGGCAGTACTCAGGATCAACCCATACTTGTGATTCGAAAGTTTGATAATAAGGAGAAGGGAATGAAATATTTAAATGAGGTTAAGAGCAAACGTGATTTTCTTGGAGAAACGGCGAAGGTGAGTTATGAGAAAGAGTTTTACCTGATTACGCAGGAAAACTACCGCAGAATTTTAAAAAATAAGACGATTGATGGGTATCGGGAGTTCTTTGAGGAGAACTATCTAAAGTAGTTGTCCATCTAATGTTGAAAGAATAAAAAGCAGAATTACAGCCTCTTCTACTGGATAGAAGGGGCTTTTTTCTTGTAAAAAGGGCATAGAATCGCTTTTTACAATCTTTTACCGGTTGTTTACAAAGTTTAACCTGGGCTTTTAGGGATACCAATGAAGGCCCCTATACCTTTGAGTGGTAATTATCTTAAAACGGTTATTCTCTCATGGCACTAAGGCTTATTTATCTTTTGTTGTTCATTCCTTTGTTGATTAATTGTCAGCACGAAAAAAAAATAGAATCATCCTCCACTCTTATTCGGTCATTGGATTTTGGTCGAACATGGGAGGATATAAGTGTTGGTTTGCCATCGGGCTGGGAAGCAACTTTTGTTTTTGCGGGCAACAATGAATTAATAGTAGGTTCTGAGCGTGACTTATTTAGAAAGAGGCTGAATAATAATAATGGTGGCTGGGATAAAGAGTATTTTATTCAGGATCATCTTGGTGGGGTGCTACCAGGAAAAACAGGCCTATATGTTTATGACTTTTGGATGGGGTTATTACAAGAAGGCTTGAGTGGGACAGGAATATGGGAGCCCAAATATAGAGGGGTTTCAAATGGTGTAGTTCGAACAGTTTTGGAGGTGTCAGATAAGCAGGTACTTATAGGAGGGGACAGCGGAATCTATAAATCAGAAGATGGCGGGTCCAGTTGGAGACCTGTGTTTGATTCTACGATGATTACCCATCTTCTTTTGAAGGACGGGGTTTTGGTTGCAGGTGGTAGTTCGGGAATTTTGCGCTCTGTGGATGGTGGTGAACATTGGATCTGGGTGTTAGAGGATTTGGGACCTATACGCAAGCTAAGAATAATTGGTGATCGGCTTGCCGTGGTAATGAATGGGGTGGGTCCATGGGAGGAACAGGTCAAATCCTCTAGTGGGTCCGCTAACAGCCTGCTTTTTTCAGATGATGCGGGAGTTAGCTGGAAGCCTATGGAAGGTGGATTATTGCTTGACCGATTGCTTTTCGATCCAGAAAAAGAAGTACAGGCAAAGTTTATTCACGATATTCTGCAAACGGGACAGTATTTATTGTGCAGTCATGATACGGGAATTTCGCGCTCCGGTGATGGCGGAAAAACGTGGGAGTTGATTTTGCCGATTGAATATGGACGGCTTTACGGTTTTGCTTTTTTAAATAACGTTGTCTATGTAACGAAGGTAGGAGTACTTGGGGGTTGTTGAATAAAATAGGGGTATATTTGAGTCATGGTAGCTCTGGATAAAACAGGGAGTTGGGGTTTATTAGCGTTTTTACTGCTTTTCTTGTTGATTCATGAGAGTTGTATATATGAAAAACGTTTAGAGCCAACGCAGGTTAATTTGGCTATACGTCGGTCTGTTGATCTACTTTTGAGGGATGCGGGGGACAGTGTAAGCCAAATCCCACCCGTTGAGCATCCGTCTGTTGGCATGTGGCGGCTGAGGGTGGATCATACTTTTGATTATGATTTATTACCTGAGGTGCTTCAATCTTCTTTTGAGCTTTACAAGATTCAAGAGCATTACGAGGTGGCGCTTCGTCGTTGCCAAGACGATCTTCTTGAATTAGGCTTTAATAAGTTAGATGTTCAAAGCGGGAAATGGATTCCCTGTCAAGGGCGGGAAGGAACGTCCAATTGTTATGTAGTTGAAATAGTTTTTCCGTACATAAATAACGGCCTGTTTTCAAGTACTCAATATTTTTGGTGGGCTATAGGTGTTCTTTGCTGCTCTTTTGGATGGTTTATGTTTCGCCGGTCAACGGGTAAGACCGTTCAGAGAAGCGAGGAGATAATGGTTTTTGGAAACTCTACTTTTGATGTTAATGGGCAACTATTGAATAGTGGTGGAGAGCGGTATTCTCTTACATTCAGAGAGGCAAAGTTACTTCAGGTATTGGTGGAAAATATGGAGCGTGTGGTTGAAAGGGATTACTTGATTCAATCAGTTTGGGTGGAAGAAGGTGTACAGGTAAGCAGGAGCCTGGACGTTTTTGTATCTAGGCTTCGAAAAAAACTTTCTAATGACGACTCTGTTTCGATTGTAGCGGTTCATGGAGTTGGCTATCGATTTCAAAAACAAGCACAGAAAGAAATAAAAGGACCCTAGTTGTGGGGTATAATTAGAGGCTAAGAAGTGGTATTGCATATCAAGAAATATCGCTTCACTATTCCGTTTTGGCATCCAAATTATATTTAAGGCCTTTATATGATTTAAGGACCACCTTCACGCTTCCAACAGAGACGGGGGATTCAATTAGTACTGGAATTCTGTTGTTGTCATTGGCTACCCAAACGGTCATTTTGGAATCCTCTTTGAATACATTCCCGACGATTACCTCGGGTTGAAATTTAAGAACGTTAAATTTTCCCATCCCATGAATGCTTTTTCGATCTTCTTTGCCTAAGTATTTCATAGTGAGGGGGTATTCTTCCTGATCCATGAAGATGGTAAATTGTTCGGTTGATCCATCTCCTCTTATGGGGAAGTTTATGGTTCTCAAGAAATACACAGTGGATAAGACGTCGTACACTTTTGAGTGAGTATGGTGTTCTGTTTTGGTTTCTTTATCTCCTTGTTTTTTAGCTCTCCAGACAGTCATTTTGTGCGCTGGTTGGTTGAAGGCAATTTTCTCGAAAATGCGGTATTTTCCTTCGCTAATATCCCGTTCGGAATAATTTGGCAGAAGAGAGGATTTATCTGCCCAAGAGTCGTATCGGTCATCTACCCGATAGAACCATTCGTAGGAGGAGTACGTTTTTCCAAAGGCTTGGTAGTGTAACTGAGAGCCTGCATCCCAAACCTTGAACGTCACTTCACCAGCGGGCATCCAGACAAAGTTCCAATTGTAATATACCTTGTAGACGAGCTCCTCACCGTGTTTAAAGGGGAGCTCCTTATCAACTTGTACGCTTTTTTGGGCGGTTCCATGAACGAGCAAGGTCAAAAATACTGCTAGCGTCAGGGTAGATTTTAGGGAGGTTTGGAGCAGGTTCATTCTTGTAGTTAACGGATTTGGAAATGTTAATGTAAAATAGGGAAACAGTTCCAATTAACGCTGGAATAACTAGATTTATTACCCAGAGAGAGAAGGTGGCGGCTAGAGCAGCAAGTTCATTAGCGCCGAAATAACCCCAAAGAAACACAGCTAGGTTTCCGCGAGCTACCAGTCCGGTCAATGGGGGAAGTGGAAGACTGGTTTGTAGCAGATAAAGAGAGAAAATGCCAGAAAACCCCTCGACAATTCCAGGGCTAATGTTAAAAAAGCGCAGTAAGAAGAAGTATTGTGATGAGTATATGGCATACCTGACAGCAGCCCAGCCCAAAATTTCGGCACGTTCTTTTCGGGTGAACCTCAGGAAAAGCTCAACCCTTATCCTATTGAGGTAGGGAATTTTTTTAAGTTGTGGCAGGTGGGTTTTTAGCCAGATGACTACTAAGTCTAGTTTGAAATAAATCCAAAGCATGACTACAAATCCCAACATTGCGAAGAGGACGATTCCAATGCCCGAAGTTGATTCGACAATCTGAAAGTGAGAGAGGATCCATACACTTCCTATGGCTCCCATGCCTAGCAGGACCATGTATTGGCAGAAGTTACCAATTAAGTTGGCGACCACAGCAAACCACTGATTCTCTGGACGGACATACAGGACACGTCCTCCGTACTCTCCTACTCTATTGGGGGTAAAAAGGGAGAAGGTTACTCCGGTGAATACTGCTAAGAGTGCCTTTTGTCTTGAGAAAGGTTGGAACTTTGCAATGAATTGATGCCATTTTTCTGTTTCGGCCATCCAGTTTAGGGGCATCAGGAGGGCTGCCAGAAGTAGCCAGAGGACATTTGCCCCATGAAGCTGATGTAAGAAGGCATCCCAAATTTGTTGAAGGTTGTTTCTGTTCGTCAGTTCAAAATACAACACAACGAGTAAAAGGCTAGCCACTCCAGTCTTTACCAAAAGACTTAGCCATTTGTTATCAGAGATAAAAGCACTTGCTTTTATGATTACTTTTTGTGTGAAATGCATAATGCTGTTGCAAAGGTACGGCATAATGCATGGAGTTGCGTCGGAGGTTAATTGTGTTGGTGGGAGATAAAAGATTGAGAAAGTAAGTCAACGTTGCGATTTAATGCAAACAATTGATTTTTGTATCGAGTCAAACATTAAGGCTGTACCTTTGTTTCAAGGAGAATAAACAATAAAAAAGTGAAGAAAGAATTAACGGATTTGTTAGATCGGGCGCTTCGGTCTGATTGGTTGACACCAGAAGAGGGAGTAGCTTTGTTTGAAGGGGCTCCTACTGCCGACTTGATGTTTGTGGCGAATCAGTTGAGAAGGGAGCGTGTTCCAGGCAATAAGGTAACATGGATTATTGATCGAAATTCGAATACCACGAATGTGTGTATTGCGAACTGCAAGTTTTGTAATTTTTACAGGAGGCCTGGTCACGACGAGGCATATATTACAAGTATTGATTCGTACAGGCAGAAGATTGACGAATTGTTTGAGTTAGGCGGAGAACAATTGTTGCTACAAGGGGGGCATCATCCGGATCTTGGTTTGTCTTTCTACACTGATTTATTCAGAAAGTTGAAGGAGTTGTATCCGAGTTTAAAGCTGCATGCCTTAGGTCCTCCGGAAATTGCACATATTTCCAAGTTAGAAGGGATGAGTCATTTAGAGGTTTTGAGGGCCTTGCAGGAGAGTGGTTTGGACTCGTTGCCTGGTGCGGGAGCTGAGATACTAAGTGATCGGGTTCGTAGGTTAATTTCAAAGGGTAAATGCGGAGGAGAAGAATGGCTCAATGTGATGAGGGCAGCACATCAGCTAAACCTGACAACCTCTGCGACCATGATGTTTGGGCATATAGAAACTAACTTAGAGCGCTTTGAGCATTTAGTAGCTATGCGCCAGGTTCAATCTGAAAAACCAGTTGATTCAAAAGGGTTTATTGCCTTTATTCCTTGGCCTTTTCAGGATGAGGATACTATTTTGAAAAAAATAAAGCGTGCTCGAAACGCAGTAACGGGGGATGAGTATGTTCGAATGATTGCAATGAGTCGTATTATGTTACCTAATATACAAAACATTCAAGCCTCTTGGTTAACCGTAGGTAAGCAGGTGGCACAAATATGCTTGCACGCTGGTGCAAATGATTTTGGGTCAATTATGATTGAAGAGAACGTTGTTTCTGCTGCGGGTGCTCGGTTTCGATTTACAGCAGATGGCATTCAGCAGTCAATTCGCGAAGCTGGGTATGAGCCTCAGCTGCGGAATCAACAATATGAGTACAGGGAATTGCCTGCCAACATACGACAGCAAGAGTTAGATCGCTCTTCCATGATTGTTGATTAATCAATGTTTGTTAGGAGGGGTTAAAGATGCGTTTTACTATCGCATGTACTCCCATGCAGTCTGGTAGCGCCCGTTTTTTTCGCAGTATTCTAGGAGTGCTTGGTAGAATTTATTATTTCCGATGGTAGACGAATCTCCCACCATAACGAGCAGTTTTTTTGCTCTTGTCATCGCAACGTTCATTCTTCTGTAATCGGAGAGAAAACCGATTTCATTTTTTGTATTGGATCGAACTAAGCTTATGTAGATCACATCTCGCTCTTGCCCTTGGAATCCATCAATGGTATTTAGGGTGATTGGTGCGTATTTTTTCTTGCTGCCTTGACATTGGGCATTCGTAGTAGAGCGCACCATCATTTCTCCTAGAATGGGATCGTTTCTAAGGGTTTCTTCTAGAAAGTTTATTTGTTCTCTATAAGGTGACAGGATCCCGATGTCAGGGTAATTGCCAGAGTGTTCAAAGGCAGCGATTAGTTGAAGGAGGTGCTCACGAAGTAGAAGGGCTTCTTCTTGATTGTAGCGACTTTGCGCTCTTGCGTTAGCGGTAGTTATCATTTTTTCTTCAAATCCACAGCCAGCGGTATCGACGAATACGACAGGGTCAAAGACGGTCAGAGTTTCGCCTGATTCATCCAGGCTAAGGAGTCTTCTTTCGCTAACGATCTTTGCAGCATTGAGTTGCCCGCCATAGAACCAGTTGTTAGAGAAGTTCATGATGGCTTGGTTCATTCGGTACTGAGTTTGCAGGAGGAAGACGCGAGTTGGAAGGAGTGTGATTGCTCGTTCTATAAGCGTTTGAGTGAAACCACCTTTAGCAGCGTCGCGAGATTTTACGGTTGGGGGGAGTTGAAACGGATCGCCTGCTAGTACCAGCCTACTACATTTAGCGATCGGTATCCAGCAAGCTGGTTCGAGCGCTTGTGCTGCTTCGTCTATAATACAGGTTCTAAATTTATAGCGATTTAGGATTGGGTTTGCGGCACCAACAAGTGTGCAGACGATAGCGTTCGCCCCCGAAAGTATTTCATCCACTAACCTGTCTTCTAGGGTTTGGGCCCAAGCATCCAACTCTTTTGCTTGTTCTTTGAGTTGGTTTCTTTCTCTTCTTTCTTCACTACCGAATGTTCGCTTGAACCGTTGTGCTTGTCGGCGGTATTCTGCAGCTTGAAGTTTGACTTTGCGTATGTTTTTACTTTCAGGATGGTTAGCTAGCAGGGCCTCTAACGTGTGCTCTATTACCGCATCGTCTACACGACTTATATTACCTATTCGAACGACCTGTAGTCCTTTTTCAGCGATTCGTTCAGTGAGCAGATCTGCTGCAGTGTTGCTTGGTGCCGTGACTAAGATGGTATTTTCCCGTTGGGCGAGTTGTTGTACTGCAGCTACAACAGTGGTGGTTTTACCTGTTCCGGGAGGTCCGTGAATAATAACGATATCCTTATTAGCTAGGATTGCCTCGACGGCTGTTTGTTGGGAGGTATTAAGATCGGTTGGTAATTTATTCTCGTTTAAGGGGGGGGGTGGAGTTTCTTGGTCTTCTTGTTTTGGTTCAGTAAGTAGTCTTCGGAATTCAGAGAGGCGATCCCCTTTTGCCGAGATCACCTTTGAGAGTGCCTGCTCCATTTCCCGATAAGTTCTATCATCGAAGAGCATGTCTACTCCGAGCAGTCCAAACTCGATCCAGTCTGGAACCTCTTTGGAGTTGAGGACAATTTTCATTTTGTTTCGCTCAATGAAGTTGATGACCCCCGTTTTTTCAGGATTGTTTACATGGGTGGCTTGGGAAAAGAACCGAACGGACATTCCGCTCCGCAGTTGGTGCGGTTGGTTTAGGTTAGTGGTTCGTTCTACTACAATAAAGGCTTTTTCTCCCAGGGCGAATCCTGCTTGAATTACTTTTAGAGGGTACCAGGTATAGCCCTCCCTAACTCGCTCTTGGAGAGGGCGTTGCTGGACTAACTGAATAAATTGAGTTAGATCCTCCTCTTTTTCTTGTTGGAGGAGGGATTTTAATGTTTCAAAGTGTTTCATGTTGAACCGGGGCTGGGTTACTCCTCCGTGGTTCTTAAACGAGCGATGGTTTCTGGTTGTTCGAGGAGTTCCTGCATGAATGAGAGCATGGTTTTGAAATTATCAGGGTCATCGGTCCAGATAATGCATAAATCCTCTTCTGATTCTCCGATCATTTTTGATTCAAGGAAAGGGTTTTGCTCTTTAATGAAGGCTCTGATGATGTCTTCCCATTCATAGCCATCAATGTCATCGTACTCCTCAAGGATTGGGAAAGAGGCTTCGTAGCTAATTTTATCCAGTCCTTTGTAGTGTATTTCTTCTACAGTTATCAGGAACGGATTGAAGAGGTCATTTTCCCAAAAGCCTTCGTCTTTCAGAATGATAAGCAGGTTACTGGGGAATTTTAGGTTTTCAACCTTTTTCATTACGATAAAATGTCTGTTGTTTTTGTTTGCAAACGTACGTGAAAAAAATATGTTAGGATAGTAAATCTTCTATATCTGCTCTAGTGAAGGCTGGTATTTCTCCTTCGGTGGCAAATAACGCTTGTCCGAGTGATTTTTTTCGCAATTGCATTGCTCTAATTTTTTCTTCGATTGAATTGCGGCTTATAAATCGGATAGCGTGGACCGATTGTTTTTGGCCGATTCGGTGAGCTCTCGCTATAGCTTGATCTTCTGCTGCGGGGTTCCACCAGGGGTCTAACAAAAAGACATAACTAGCGGAGGTAAGATTAAGGCCGACCCCTCCGGCTTTAATCGAGCAAAAAAATGCTTGTATTTGTTTGTTGTTTTGAAAGGTATCAATGATGCCTTCTCGTTCGGAGGCAGGAGTGGATCCGGTGAGCCAACAATAGGGTAATTGAGCTTGGTCGAATTGTTTTTTATAAAGCTGGAGGTGTTTAGTGAAGCTACTAAAAAAAAGCACCTTGTGTCCATCTTTTTGGAGAGTTTCCCACTGGGCCAAAACGTCTTCTATTTTTCCTGCATCACCTGAATATTGATCATTTTCCAAGATGGGGTGATTCGCTATTTGTCTTAGTTTTGTAAGGGATTGAATAGCCAGCAGTCTAGTTTTGGGGTCATCGAACAGTTGTAAAATTTCATTTCGGACTGCCGACTTTACCTCCTCGTATCGGCTTTGCTGTTTGCTGGTCATTTCTGAAAAAAACAATTGTTCGGTGAGAGGAGGTAAGTCTGGAGTCACTTCCTCTTTAGTCCTGCGCAAGAAGAAAGGTCGTACTCTTTTAAAGAGACGTTCTTTAGCAGACACATCATTAAACCGTTCTATTGGAATTTGAAACTCTTCTTTAAACTTTGGATAATTGCCCAGGATGGCGGGATTTATAAACTCCATTTGCGTCCAGAGATCGGCAAGGGAGTTTTCGATTGGGGTGCCTGAAAGTGAAATTTTGTGGGGGGCATCCAGGCTTCTGACCACTTTTGAAATTTCGGATTCGCGGTTTTTAATTTGTTGGCTTTCATCCAGAATAATGAAAGACCAATTTATTTTGCGAAGCATCTCAATATCTTGTCTAGCGGTGTGATAAGTAGTTAGTACCACATCGTGGAAGGCGAGTGCGCGCGGGTCTTTTTCTCTTTGTGAGCCTGTGTGTATACGGACAAAAAGAGATGGGGCGAATTTAGACAGTTCGTTTTTCCAGTTGAAAACGAGGGATGCGGGTAAAATAAGAAGTGCTGGTTGTCGTGTAGGTATAGTCGTTGTTGTGGTTGTTGTTGGGTATTCCATCGCCTCAACAGGTGGGGCTTCTGGTGTTGGGCCGAACAAGTCTAATTGGAGGCCAAGTCCGGAAAGAGTGGGAGGATGTATTGGTAATTCTAGCTGAGATGGTTTGGGGAGCTGTTTTTTTGCGAAAAGGAGTAATGCGATGGTTTGGAGTGTTTTCCCTAGACCCATGGAGTCCGCCAAGCATGCTCCAAATCCATGTTGATAGTGCCCGATTAGCCATTTAACTCCAAATAGCTGATAGGGTCTCAATGTTGCTTTTAAGGAATCATCTGGAATATAGTCAATCTGGTTTGGGTCGATTACGGGGAAGTCTTCGGCGGTGTTTACGATTTCCTCCTCAAGCAATGTAAAAAGGGCTTTGGGCAATCTATACCCTGATTCATTGGGTAGCAGGGCCTTTGCTAGTTCTGAGTAGCGGGCGAACCATTCTTCTGGTATTAAGAAGGTAGAACCATCTGGCAGGGGGAAAAGTGGATCATTTTTTTGTAGAAAATGCACTAGTTCTTTGAATGGGAAGACAAAGGCTCCTGCAGTAACAAGACCATTGACGTCAAACCAATCGGTGGTTGTATTGGTTTGGATTTGGATAGATCCAGTGATTAATGCTATTTTTCTCCCATTTATTTCGGGCGGTATGATATGAAATCCGGCTTCTTTTAGTGAGTGATTGTTTTTGTTTATCCAATTTATCCACCAAATTAGAGCAGCATTGTTTTTCATGCCGTGTTCTGGTATTAATACCCTTCCGTGTGCTTCCACATTTAATTTTTCAAGCTTTGCCATCAGGTGTGCTTCGCGTATGGTATCCCGAATCACTTTTTTTACAACGACTTGGTCTGTACTATCTTGGAATTCTACGGTGGTGATGTTATTTCTTTTTTCTCCCAGCTCGAAGCGAGTTTGTTCGTATTCAAATATCGGCTTTAACACCCAGGTGTTTTGAATGACATCCTCAATTGGTTCGAGGAGGGCTTTCTTTAGAGTATTTGTGATTTGGATTTCAAAGCCTTCTGCTTCGATTTGATTCCTTCCGGCATTTCTAGCGATAAATTTTTTAAAATAGACCTTTACTTGTTCGGGAGGAATGTGAATGACAGGCTTGTTTCGGAAAGGATTGACCATGAAGCCATTAATACCGGGTATTTGGAAAAGGGAGTGACCAACAAGGACCCAGGCGGGGTCGGTATTAGTAAGAGCGATGGTATTTTGGCTACTTATTGGCCATTTTTCGGATTCAGTTCCAAGTTGAAGTTGGTATTCAATTCCGTCTTCTTTTTTCATGAAAGACAGGTGAGGGATTAAGGCAGTTGTTTGAGTTTGAATTTTAACATCCTTTACTAGTGATTTTTTTTCTGGGTGTAATGCAAGGTGGAAGTTGTTTTTTACTACTTCAGCTAGAAAGGAAGATAAGTGTCTAAAGATATACCCATCTACGGTTGATTTGGTTGGGTTTTGGTTTTTAATGAGTTCGTTGAGTGGGGTGATGGCTTTACTTTTTGCGGTTTTGAAGTGCTGCTCAATTGCCTTTGGAGAGAGGGTTTCTATGGTTTGGAATAGGCGAGCGATGGGTGGGGTAACTTCAATTTGGTAGGGTTGGCAAGTGGCTTCAGTGGCGCGTTGGCTAAGATAGGTAAGGTTGCCCTCTTTATCTGTTTGAACCAGCCAAGCGGCTGGTAGAAATAGGTAATCAGAATAGGGATAAAGACTAAATACGATTTGCATTAATTATGTTTCGATTAATAGTGAGCGGGGAGTGATGAATGGAATGGTTTGTAGAGCCTGTTTTCTGAATGGTTGAGGAGTCAAAGTAAAAAAAGTGTGTTGTAAAAGGCAGTTTTAAATTACATTTGCGGGCTATTATTGAAAGAAGAGCTTAACTCCTCGCGATTTTGCCGCAAAAATGGTAAAATATTAAAAAACACTGTTGGGTTATGGTATCTTAGCTTTCATTTTTGGGTAAATTATTCCTCACCAACCCTAATTCGGTATGGCAACGACTTTTATGGATTTTGAAAAGCCCTTGGAAACCCTTTATGAGCAGCTCGAAAAGCTCAAAGAAGTTGGGGAACAAGGAGAAGTTGATGTGACGGTGATGGTTAGTGAGCTTGAGCAAAAGATTGCGGCGAAGAAGGAAGAGATTTATTCCAGCCTTACTGGGTGGCAGAAGGTACAATTAAGCCGGCATCCAGAGCGACCTTACACGCTTTATTATGTGACGACCATGTGTGGTAAGTTCATAGAGTTACATGGCGATCGGTATGCTGGTGATGACAAGGCGATTGTGGGAGGTTTAGCTGATTTTGGTGGTCAGACTGTTATGGTGATTGGTCACCAGAAAGGGGTGAATACCAAGATGCGGCAGTACCGAAATTTTGGGATGGCCAACCCCGAAGGATATCGGAAAGCGCTTCGATTAATGAAATTAGCGGAGCGATTTGGTTATCCTGTTGTGACGCTTATTGATACTCCCGGTGCGTTTCCTGGATTAGAGGCGGAGCAGCGCGGTCAAGCGGAGGCAATTGCGAGGAATTTGTTTGAGATGGCACAATTAAAAGTTCCGATCATTTGTTACGTTATCGGTGAAGGGGCTTCCGGCGGAGCATTGGGTATTGGGCTAGGAGATCGTGTATTTATGTTGGAGCATACTTGGTATTCTGTTATCTCCCCGGAGAATTGTTCTACTATTTTGTGGCGGTCTTGGGAATTTAAGGAAAAGGCTGCTGAGGCACTTCGTTTGGATGCTGATTCCATGTTGTCGTTTGGACTAATTGATGGAATTGTGAAAGAGCCTTTGGGCGGAGCTCACAATGCACCAGAGAAGATGGCGATGGACTTGCGAGGGCATATTTTGGAGCAGTTAGCAGAGCTGATGCCGCAAGACCCGGAGGTTCGGATCGTGAATCGGATTCACAAATATGAGCAGATGGGTCGATATACTTACTTATCTGCATTGGAAGAAGCAGAGACGGAGCGCAAGGCAAAGTCAAAATCATCGAAGTAAGTAAGTATATTTTTTCAGGCTCTAACATTGGAGCAATTACCCTATTAATATGAAGCAAACAACTATAAAGGAGGCTGTTTCCGTAAAAGGCGTTGGGTTACATACGGGCAAGCTTGTCACTTTAACTATGAAGCCGGCTTTAGCGGGGCACGGCTACCGGTTTCAGCGTATTGACCTAGATGAGCAGCCGGTCATTCCTGCGGATGTGAAGTTGGTGATATCGACGAACCGAAGTACTACTCTAAAGAGTGGGGAGGCGCAGGTTTCTACTGTTGAGCACGTTCTTTCAGCGTTATACGGGATGGGTGTTGACAATGTGCTTTTGGAGATCGACGGTCCCGAAATGCCAATTATGGATGGCACTTCTGTTCCATTTGTAGAGGCAATCAAACGAGCTGAAGTGGTAGAGTTGGAGCAAGAAAGGGAGTATTTTGTCGTTACCGAGCCGATTTCCTATCGCGATGAGGTAACAGGAACGGAGCTTATGGCGCTTCCCTCTGAGCAGTTTGAGGCTACCGTTATGATTGATTTTAATTCTTCTGTTTTAGTGCCGCAATTTGCAGCTTTAAGCAATATTAATGATTATGAAGGACAAATTGCCCCTTGCAGGACTTTTGTATTTCTACACGAGCTCGAGAAGTTATTGGATTTGGGATTGATTAAAGGTGGAGATTTGGACAATGCAATTGTGATTGCTGATCGGAAGATGGAGCAAGAGGAGCTGGATAGTTTGTCAAAAAAAATGGGTAAGCCGTCCATAAAGGTAGATTCGGAGGGTGTATTAAATACAGTTAAACTGCGTTTTCACAATGAGCCAGCTCGCCATAAGTTATTGGATGTGATGGGAGATTTGGCGTTGATTGGCAAGCCTATACTAGGCAAGATCGTTGCGACAAAGCCTGGGCATACGGCCAATGTTGAATTTGCCAAACTACTCAAAAAACAATTTCTTGAGAAACGTCGTTTAGTAGGGATACCCAAGTATGATCCGGAGAAAGAGCCCGTTTTAGACTTTGCTGGGGTTCAGCAGTTGTTGCCACATCGATATCCTTTTCTTATGGTGGATAAGGTTATTGAGATAAGTGAGACCCACGTCGTAGGCATTAAGAATGTAACCATGAATGAGGGTTTGTTTCAGGGGCATTTTCCCGGCAATCCGATTTTCCCAGGGGTATTACAAATTGAAGCTTTAGCTCAGACAGGAGGCATTCTAGCTTTGTATAATGTGGAGGACAAAGGGGGCTGGGACACTTACTTTTTGAAAATTGAGAATACCCGCTTCAAGGCTATGGTTCGTCCAGGCGATACTTTAATTCTTAAAATGGAGTTGCTGGAGCCAATTCGACGTGGAATTGTGCACATGCAAGGAACGGCATACGTAGGAAGTAAAATAGTATCTGAGGGTGAGCTAACTGCGCAAATTGTACGCAGAAACAAGGAATAACGGCGCATGAATATTGCCTCAAACACATTTAGGGATGTACATCCGGGTGCCAAAATTGGCAGCAATGTGCATATAGGCCCATTTACAGTAATTGATGAGGATGTTGTCATTGGTGACAACTGCCGCATTGGTTCCAATGTGCACATATTTAATGGTGCGCGTATTGGAGATGGGGTTCAAATATTTCCCTTTTCGAGTATTAGCGCCACGCCTCAATCCATCAAAAAGGAGGAGGAGAAGGCCGTACTTGAAATTGGCTCTGGGACGATTATCCGGGAGTCTTGTACTATTAATCGAGGAATACCCCGTTTTGGTGGCAAAACAGTGATTGGTGAGAACGTTTTACTAATGGCATACGTGCATGTGGCACACGATTGTTTGGTTGGAAGCAATTCTGTATTGGCTAACAATGTAACGTTGGCTGGGCATATCGAAGTCGGTAAATATGCAACGCTTGGTGGAATGGTCGCTGTTCACCAATTTGTCCGTATTGGTGAGCAGGTGATGATTGGCGGTGGATCACTCGTACGAAAAGATGTGCCACCTTATGTAACGGCTGCTCGAGATCCCTTATCATACGTTGGAATCAATTCAATAGGCTTGCGCAGACGAGGGTATTCGGTGGATGACATGCATCACATCGAGGATATATACCGGATTCTTTTTGTGAGGGGCTATAGTGTGCGAAAGGCCTTGGAGGTAATTGAAACAAGTTTGCCTCAGACGGATTATGCTCGCCAAATTACCAGCTTCATTCGAAATGCGCATCGTGGTTTAATGAAAGGATACGGGAGTAAAAGCTAAATACAATTAAGATAAATAGTACTTTTGCTTCTAGTAATCCATTCATCTTATGGCGAAGCAGCAAAAGAAAAATGATCCACGCCCTGCTCGAGCAGGTGCCTCCCCTCTTCCACCAGTTTCTGGTAATTCTATAGTGAATGTTCCTTCTTGGCTATCTTTTTTGATGGTAGCTCTAGGGGTAGTTCTTTATTCCAATACCCTTTGGCACGATTTTACCCTAGATGATTTTGGTGCAATTAAAGAAAATTGGATTGTCAAGGCTGGCTTCAAGCATTGGGACCTACTTTGGAGTACAGAATATCGATACGGTTCTTGGGCAAGTCCAGGGTCGTTGTACCGACCATTGACCTTAGCAATGTTCTCAATTGAATGGCAGTTAATGCAGGGACCCATGGCCGGGCACCTTTTCAATGTTTTATATTATGGGTTAACCGGCTGGGTATTATGGATTACTTGGCGGAGGGTATTGTCGGAATATTCTTGGACATTGGCAGCTGCGACCACCTTGTTGTTTTTAGCACATCCTATTCATACAGAGGTAGTCGCCAACATAAAAAGTCGGGATGAGATTATCTCCTTGCTATGTAGTATGTCTGCTCTTTATTTTATTTGGAATTTTTTTGATTCTGAACGAAAAAAGTGGCTTTATGTCGCAGCGGGAGTATATGGTTTGGGGATGTTTGCAAAGGAGAGTGGAATCACCTTTTTAGCGATTTTCCCACTGACAATTTGGTTTTTTGGCAAGCGTTCTCTTAGGGAGACCATGCGGATTAGTGCTTTGTTTTTAATTCCCGTAGCACTTTATTTATTGATTCGTTATAAAGTTCTGAGTGCGCAGCCCTATCAGGAGGTGTATTCAATATTAGACAACTTCATTGTTGGTGCGAAGGATAAGGCTTCGGAATTGGCATCCGCTTTTATGATGTGTTTATTATACTTAAAGGCGTTGGTTTGGCCTCATCCTCTAGTAAGCGATATGGGTTATCCGCAAATGAAGCCAGTATCATTTTCTGATTGGAGGGCAATTGTTGGTTTTTTGCTCTATGCCGGAATGGGGGTTTGGGCACTTTTAAATCTTGGGAAAAGACACCTCCTTTCGTACGCCATTCTTTTCTATTTAATAACCTTTTCCCTCTTCAGCAATGTGCTTATGCTGATTGGCACCTCGTACGGAGAGCGACTATTGTATGCGCCTTCTTGGGGCTATGCCCTAGGATTAGCTTGGTTGTTGGAAAAAATTGCGGGTAAACTAGAGCAAAGTAAGGTAGGGAAAACCTCTTCCGCCGCATTTTGGACGGTGACTAGTTTGGTGTTAGTTGCATTTGCTTTTAAAACGGTGTCTCGAAATGCAGCATGGAAAGATAGTTATTCTTTGTATGAAGCAGATTATCCCACCTCCCCAAACTGTGCAAAACTAAATTATCACAGGGCCTTGGAGATTAATAACAACGGAATGGATGAGGATAAGAATAATGTCGTTGATCCCAAGATGATTGAGGATGCTATAAAAGCTTATACTCGTACGATAGAGTTGTATCCAGAGTATCATGATGCTTATGGTAGCCGGGGGTTGGCCTATTTCCGCCTACAACAATACGAAAATGCGTTTAAGGATTACCAAGTGGCACTCAGGTACCGTCCTAACGATGCAAAAGTTCTATCCAACATGGGGTATATTTATTTTTTAAGAGCGCAGCGGCCGGGCAACCAGCTTGCCCTAACGGAGTTGGATTCTGCAGAAAACGTATATAGACGAGCCATTCAATTTGATCCAAGGTTTGTGGATGCACGGCGTAATTTAGGTGCTGTTCTTGCAATGAAAAGGCAGTTCCCCAAGGCAATTATAGAATGGAAGGAAGGTTTGAAGTACGAACCGAACAGCGCTATTTTACATTTTTATGTTGGGGCGGCCAACTGCGACATGGGAGATCCTGGGAGTGCTGCACCATGGATGGAAAAGGCTCGACAGCTAGATTCAAAACTTGGGCCTCAGATCGAACAAAAGTTGGCAGAAGGAAGAGCAAATGCACAAAAATTAAGTCCACCTGGGAAATAAGTGGGCACATTGATCTGTATTGAGCGCTGTGTTACTTTTTCTAACAGTATTATTGATCAACAGTAAAAACATAATAATAATCAGGGGTGAAATACTTAGTAACAGGCCTTGGAAATATGGGCTATGAATACGATCAAACACGTCACAATATTGGTTTTGCGGTGGTTGACCTTATATGCGCCTCTCTAGACGGCAAGTGGCGGCAAGATACCCATGGCGATTTGGCAGAAGTTCGACACAAGGGCCGGACTGTAATTTTATTGAAGCCAAATACTTATATGAACTTGAGTGGGAAAGCGGTTCGTTATTGGATGCAAAAGGAGAAAGTTCCAATTGAAAATGTCTTGGTCATCACAGATGACCTAAACTTACCATTTGGGAAATTGAGGCTAAGACCTAACGGCTCAGATGGAGGCCATAATGGGCTAAAGAGTATACAGGAGCTGCTGGGGGAAACGAATTATCCGAGGTTGAGAATGGGTATTGGGAATACTTTTTCAAAGGGGAAGCAGGTAAATTTTGTTTTGGGTAAATGGTCAGAAGACGAAAAAGCGGAGCTATCGTCTATACTAGAAAAGGCGAGTGAAGCAGTTAAGGCCTATGTTGCCATTGGAATTGATCGCGCGATGAACTTGTATAACAAATAAAGATATAAAAAGGGACTGCTGTTTGCGTTCTGATTCAGGATAAAAACTAGCGTTTCTTCTATTTTATTATCGTTGCAAAGAGCTCTTTTCTTATGCGTTTTGCCCTTGTTTTTTTTGTGTTGATGTCCTCAAGTTATTCTCTTTTTTCGCAACTGCGCCTTGCAAAGGTATTTGCAGATCAGATGGTATTACAGAGAGGGAAGCCCATTCCGGTATGGGGATGGGGCGTTCCGGGTGAGCAGGTGAGCGTTTCTCTTGAACTAGATCGTCAAGAAGCTACGGTGGACCCTAATGGTAAGTGGAAGCTGGAGATGCCGACTAGGGAGGCTGGCGGGCCTTATGTTTTTGAAGTGAGGAGTGGGATTGAGACTGTTGTTTTTCGAGATGTTTGGGTGGGAGAGGTATGGCTGTGTTCTGGGCAGTCAAATATGGAGTGGGAGGTTCGTTTGGCAGAAAACCCGGGCTTTGAACGGCAAAATGCAAGAGACTCATTGATTCGGCACATCAAATTAGATACTAAAGTTAGTCTGTATCCTGTTGAGGAGTTGGCTCCACCCCGGACTGACTGGGAGATCTGCACTCCAAGTTCGGCGGGTACGTTTTCGGCAGTAGGATATTTTTTTGCAAAAAACCTCAGAGAGAAATTTGGGCCGGGTGTTGCGATCGGATTAATAAACAATACATGGGGAGGGTCTCATATAGAGGCATGGATCAGTAAGGAGCGTTTATCAAGTTTGGATAGTTTTCGCGCTTATTTGGATCACTACCCTACTGATTGGTCACAGGCGCATTTCATGTTAAGGTCGCAATTATTGAAGTCGACCTTGGGTGGTGTTGAGCAACTTGATCATTTGGATGAAACGGCATATTATTCGGAAGGTTTTGATTTTTCCAGATGGCAAGCTGCAACGGCTCCTGGTGCATGGGATTGGCAGGGTGTTTGGGCCTATCGGGGTAAGGGTTTTATGGCCAAAAAGCTGGAGGTTCCATCATTTGTTTCGGGTATTCCGGCCCTTTTGCGACTAGGAGAACACGAAGCTCCTGTTTCCTGCTGGATCAACGGTAGGTCTATGCTCGTTTCTATGATTGGGAAAGAGGCCGTGGTAGAAGCTCCCGCTGGGGTATTAAAAGCGGGAAGTAATTTTCTTGTAGTGCTTGTGTCTCCACAAGCAGGTCCAAAGCACTGGGGGGTTGGACTATTTGGGGATGAAAGTAATTTACGTGTTGAGTGGGAGGACTATTCGATTTCATTGGTTGGTGAAGACTGGCGCAAGATGCCCTCTTGGGCTTCACCGCATTCTATTGAAACGCTGCAGAATAATGTTGCTTGCGGTTTATTTAATGGGATGGTGGCCCCGTTGGCCCCATACGCGGTTGCTGGTGTTTTATGGTACCAGGGGGAGTCTAACGCGGAGAGGGCATCCGACTATACGACCACCTTTCCATTATTAATTAAGGATTGGCGGAGTGCTTGGGGTGAAGAGGAGCTTCCGTTTTATTTTGTTCAGCTTTCATCCTTTGGGAAAAACAAGTCCTCAAATGAGGGAAGTTCTTGGGCAGAATTGAGGGAGGCTCAGCAAAAAGCCCTTGCACTACCTAATACAGGGATGGCCGTGACACTAGATATTGGGGACGCAGCAGATATTCATCCGAGAAACAAGCAGGAAGTCGGTAGGCGGCTAGCATTAATCGCGTTAGCAAAATCGTATGGGTTTCAAATTGAATATGAATCACCCCGACTTAAAGATTTTAATGTGGGGGAAACGAGCGCTTTGCTAACTTTCGATGGTGAAGGGGATGGTTTGTACGCAAAAGATAAATTTGGATATATCAGAGGATTTGAAATTGCAGGTCCAGATCGTATTTTTCATTTTACACAGGCACAGTTGGTAAACAAGAACCAAGTAGTGGTTTACCATCCGCATGGGATGAGGCCTGTAGCGGTTCGTTATGCTTGGTCAGATGCGCCGGTGGAGGCAAACGTCTATAATAGTATTGGGCTTCCATTAGGAACTTTTCGAACTGATGACTGGCCTGGAATTACTGTTGGTCGTCATTTTGAGTAGTGAAGTTACTAAAGGATTGTGCCACCGATTAGGTATCCAATTCCATACGTAATAGCAGATGCTGCTAGACCAAATAGTACCTGACGGGCACCGGAAAACCAAACGGAGAGACCAGTAAAGAGGGAGGTAGCGCTTCCCAATAGAAATAGACCCAGGACGCTGCTAGTGACACTACTTAAGAGTGCTGTTTTTCCTGAAAAAAAGAAAAACGGAAGTACTGGGATGATGGCTCCAATCGCAAAAAGTAAAAAAGAGGTGAAGGCTGCTTCCCACGCCGAACCGCCAAGTTCTGTCTTGTCGAGCCCAAGTTCTTCGCGAACAAGAGTATCCAATGCGTTTTCTTTATCTCCAATAATTTGCTTTGCCATCGCAGCGGCTTGCTCCGGATCCATCCCTTTTGCTCTGTATATGAGTGAAAGCTCTAGCTCTTCTAGTTCAGGTGTTGCCTCCAGCTCTTCCGCCTCCAGCTGAATCTGCTTCAAGTAGAGCTCCCTTGAGTTTTGGACAGATAACCACTCTCCTAGCGCCATAGAAAATGCTCCAGCAAGCAATCCTGCTATTCCTGTTAACAAGATGGTATCATTATTGGCAGCAGCACCGGCAATTCCCATGACCAAACTGGAGTTAGAGATCAAACCATCGTTGGCACCGAGGACGGCGGCTCTAAGTGCATTACCTCCTACCGATTTATGCCTGCCCTCCATTTTGGAGAGGAAGGTACCGCTCACATTGGCCTTTGTGTGTGCTGCTAGTGACTCTACTATTCGGAGGTGGTTGTGCTCCATACCGGAGGGGGCAATGCCAATTTCTCGTTTTTTATGAATGGTTTCTTGTGCAATTCGCCGTTCAATAGAGCTTAAATTGGCGATCAAGAAATCGTATCCAAAAATCTTGCCTAGGCTAAACTGCAGTTTGGCTCTGCGGCTAGGGCCCGGCATTTTGAAGTCGGGGATGGACTCCCGAACTCGTTCCAAGGCGTGTTCAGCGTGATGGTACTCAATTTTTGACAATGCTTGCAAGACTTCTGCCGTTGATGGGTCATCCTGGATACTAGATAGGCTTTGATAGAGCCAGGCGGTATCTACTTCTAATTGGAGTTGATCAATTTGCTTTTTCATAACAAGCCTGATTGTGATGGTTCAATTAGTTAGTTGCAATAAGGGAAAGTAAAGATAGAAAACTTAAGCGCTGTTTATGAAAAGAATAATTTGATTAAAGTCGAAGGTAGTCGTATTTCTTTATCTGCAAAGGTGTAAGTCTTAATAGAGAATTTTAGTGACAACATCATTAATGGTGGAAACATCTTAAATTTACCAGCCTATTGATAGTGCTCTTACCGATTCATTTTTAACTTATACTTAATTAAAGATATGCGCGGATTGCCATTTTTTATTCTGTTGGCTTGTTTTCAGATAATACAGGCACAGCCTTGTTTGTATTTGGCATACGAGCCGTTTAGCTATTCGGAGAGCCAGCCATTAAATAATTTAGGAGGAGGTTCTGGGTGGGCGAGTCCATGGGATGTACAGGGGGGGAATAGTATTCTGCCTGGGTATGGTACCTATGCGGGTTCCCTTTCTTATGAAACACTTCAGGTGTCTCAGGGGCATGTTGGTGGAGGATATGGGTATCTTACGGCGGGTCGTCGATTTGATTTATCCTCTTCGGGACCTTTTAGTGGGTATATTGAAAATGGCGGAGGGATTGGTTCTTCCCAAATGGGAACTATTTATATGAGTGGAATCTTAAGAAAGCTTAAGAACAATCAGGAGAGCTTATTTTTAAGTTTACATGGAGAGCAGATTCCTTGGTATGTGAACAACCCAAATCCACATCTAGAGATTGGGTATTTTGGATCGGCGTCTGAAATGAATGGGATAAAATATTGGTGTATTCGGATTGATGGAAACATTTATAAGACAACTGTTCCGATCGAACTAAATGAGGATGCCTTGCTGGTTATTCAATTAGAGTTTAGTCCTTCTGGAACAACCGTACACTACTGGGTTAACCCAAGTGACATTGGGGGCGGCCCGGCTTCACCTCCTTTGTTTTCACAATTTTTTAACGAATTTTATTCTATTCGATCGCTTGGGATGTATCTGGGTAGTTCACCAGAGAATGGGCTTGCGGACGAGCTACGGTTGGCGGGAAGCTTCGAGTGCGTTGTTCCAGACATGAATACTCTCATTAATTTACCCCCGATAGCATCGATTATAACTAGCGCCTCCTCTGGGACAGCTCCATTTCTTGTAGAGCTTGACGGGTCAGCCTCTTTTGACCCAGAAGGAGGAGCGTTGACCTATCGATGGGATTTTGGAGATGGATTAGAAGCCGATACGGGTAAGGTTGTGGAGCATACGTACCAAGCGTTGGGGGTTTTACAGGTTATACTAACCGTTACAGACCCCGAAGGTTTACAACAGAAAGCATACTACCCACTTAAGGTATTGGATGAGTATGGGGGCTTTCCTTGTCAGTCGAAATTTACGGTATTGAATATGTCGGAGTGTGGAATGCCCACTGGTCATGTTAAAGTTGGGGTGGGCAACGAGGTTGCCATTCAGGTTTATTCGCCCTCGGGTAGTATATTAACAGCGAACCCTCAAATGGAGTATACAGGTTTATTGCCGGGGATTTATGAGTATACTACTATTGGAAGTAATGGTTGTAGAGATACTTTTTTTTGGCATATTGAAGCGGATAGCACTGCCTGTATTACTTGGGAGGCACCTGAGTGTAAGATGGCGATTGGGACCAATTTAGGCGGTCTGGCGGATTGGAGTTTTGAGCGACCGTTTCGAAATTTAATGAAGCATGTTCGTTCTCGGCCAATTCCATTCACCAATGATTGTTTTTGCTGGGCAATTGATAGTTTAGTGGAAGAAATGGTATTTGATCCAAGTGGGTATCCATCCAAGATTCCACAATTAACAAGTGCTGGTGAAAGTTATCTTCGATATGTCATTTCCAGCGGTGGTGGAAACCTTCGCCCGGGTTACACCTACCTATTGCTTTACGATGGACAGGGGACTTTATTTCTTCAAGGATCTGTCAACGTTTTAAGTAGTTCTGTTGGGCGAATTGCATTTACGGTCACTGCACCTGAGAATATCTGGTTTAACTTAACGTATTCATCTGAGTCAGATCCGGTTAGAAACATTCGCCTTTTAAGGTTGGAGGATGAGCTTACTAATTTGAATGAGCATCCATTTTATGAGGGCTTTTTGGAAAAAATTGCTCCATTTAAGATGCTTCGTTTTATGGATTGGGGTGCCACTAACAGCAATAATATAGTAACTTGGGAAGACAGAAAGGATACTAGCTGGTATACGTATTCCGGCTCTGCGGGAGTACCCTATGAAATGATGATTCGATTAGCCAACTTGACAAAAAAAGATGTTTGGATTTGTGTACCGCATGCTGTTGACGAACATTTTGTAAGGCAAATGGCAGGCTTGATTAAGGATTATTTAGATCCTTCGCTTACCATTTACTTAGAGTACAGTAATGAAGTTTGGAACTGGATATTTGCCCAGGCGGCCTACAACGATCTGAATCGACCTTCTAATTTAAACTATGCAAGGGCATATTCGGAAAAAGCGCGACGCGTTTTTAACTTGTGGTTGGATGCGTTTGGCGCTGAACAAAAAAGGATTAAGCGTGTATTGGGGATTCAAACGCTTTATAACACTTTAAATGAGGATATTTTGGGGCAATTGGATCAGGAGAGCTGGGATATTGGTGCTGCGACTCACTATTTCGGTTTGAATCACTCGGGAGGGGGCAATCCGGTTCTTCATGCGGGCTCTACCTTGTCAGATGTATTAGAAAATGCAAAAAACGAATGGTTTAGTACTATTCCTAATTTAAGAAGAGATTATAATCAGATCAAGTTGTTTGGCAAGCCAATTGTCACTTATGAAGGAGGGCAGCATTTTGTTGGGAATGTATTTGGGGTACCCTATAGTTATCAGGAGGCTATGTGGGAAGCTCAATATGCACCAGGCATGTATGATTTGTATGATATGGTTCTTGATAGTATTCGTAACTGGGGGTGTTCGCTTGCTGGAAATTTTAGTTTGGCTGGTAAACAGGAAAGTGTTTATGGTTCTTGGGGGGTACTAAGTGATATTGATCAAGATCCGCCCTATTTTTCCACAGCACCCAAGTACCAAGTACTGTTGGATAATATTTCGGAGATTATGGCCCCAACAGCTTCTTTTAGTATAGAAATAAATGGGCTTGAAGTGCGTTTGGAGAACTTAAGTACTGGGGGGGATCAGTACAAATGGGATTTTGGAGATGGAACGTATTCCGACTTAGAGAATCCGGAGCATGTTTATTCTGCTCCCGGATCTTATGTGGTGAGGTTGTTGGTAGAGAACGACTGTGGATCGGATACTTATGTTGATACTATTTTGGTACTAACGTC